>NZ_JAEQCI010000224.1:0-4023 GCF_020738565.1 Microcoleus sp. PH2017_12_PCY_D_A
TCTGTAAGGCTAACACTGCATAATTTCAGCCCAAAAGCGTTTGGCTTCCAAGTTTTCACAACTGATAAAAAAATCCGACCCACATCTGCGGAATGTGGGCTACAAATTGATTTAAATCATTTAGGATTGCTATATAACTTTGCTTTCTCGCCAACGATCGCAGCGATGGGAACCGCATAATGAATTTTATCGCCTCGCCAATGTGCGCCAATCCCCAGACTGTCAACACCAATATCTTCTCTAAAAATTTGTCGCAGCTTATCATCATCGCCGGGGTTGGGGAAAGAAGCAGCTAACTGCTGTTCTAGCTCCAATTCTACTTTATAAAATGCTAATTTGACATTTTGCAGATTCGCATCTGCGACTAATTTGGGCAATTCTTCCAAAGTCAAGGCGCGAGTATGAGATGGATCGCGCAGCTTCTCAATATAGTTGTAAGCATCAACTTTTTCCGGTGGCATTGCCACATCAGCAATCAAAATGCGATCGCCCGCGCGACACACGCGAACCATCTCCGACAGCACAACATCCGGGCGCAAGAAGTGATGGAAAGCATAACGACTCAGCACAATCGAAAAACTCTCATCGGGAAACGGTAGCGTTTCGATATCGCCTTGGAGCCATGAGAGATTAGTCAAGTTTTTTTGTTCTGCCAAAATCTGGGCTTGTTCTAGCATTGCTGGTGTTAAATCGATGCCAGTAACGCGACTGGAAACTGCCGCAAAAGCACAAGCCACAATACCCGGGCCGCAAGCAACATCTAGAACTGTATCCTTGTCAGATACGCTTGCCATCTTCATCAGTAAATCCAGAGATTCTTGATTTTTTGTGTGGCCGTACAAGTTAGAGAATGGCACAGCCTGACGGGTGAACTGGTCGATGATGGATTCGTGATATGCGGTCATAGTTAAATTGTGTAATTTTTTGCGACTAGCGAGTATAGTAGGAGTGACTTTTGCCACTCCTGCCAAATTTATTTTATCCTTAGGAATTCTGCAATGCTCCACCTGCGATCGCCGTTAAGATAGCCACGCCAAATGCCAACCGATACCACACAAACACCCAGGTATTTTGAGTTTGCAGGAACTTCATCAGCCAGGCGATCGACAAATAAGAAAATACAAACGCCGAAATCGTTCCCACTGCCAAAGTCACAACTCCAGCGCCACCGATTCCTTCTCCCAAAGCACCCTTCAATTCCACTAATCCCGCCAGAGTAATTGCCGGAATTCCCAATAAAAAAGAAAACCGCGCGGCCGCGCCTCTTTCCAATCCCATAAACAATCCTGCTGTTAGGGTGGAACCCGATCGCGAACAACCCGGAATCAACGCCATTGCTTGGCCTAATCCCATTAAAATACCGTCTTGAACAGTTAATTTTTCATAAGTGCGAGATCGCTTGCCAATTTTTTCGGCTATTGCTAACAGCAGCGACATGAAGATCGAAGCAATGGCGATGCTGGCCAAACTTCTCAACGGTGATTTGTCAAAATCTGGAACCAATATCTTGATTAACAGCCCAAAAAAGACTATCGGTATTGTTCCCAAAGCAATCCCCAAGGCCATTTTAAATTCCTGCGATTCGTAGTCGCGCCGCATTACAGCGTTGACTGCACCAAAAGTTATACTTGTCAAGTCTTTCCAGAAATACCAAAGCACAGCCACAATGCTGCCCAACTGAATCACAGCAGTATAAGCAACACCCGGATCGCCCCATCCCAGGGCGATCGGCACTACCTTTAAATGAGCGCTGCTACTGATAGGTAAAAACTCTGTTAATCCCTGTACAATTCCTAAAACAATCGTCTGCACTAGATTGAGTGGAGCGGGCCCGGAAACATCAGCAGCGGGGGTTTGGGCGAGGAGTGCATCAAGCAAAGCTATCATTAGTTGTGAATTCCCAGTTGTCAGTTTCTAGTCATCAGTTGAATTTAACATCTTGCACCCTTCTTTTAAGCGAGAAGCCCGCGCCACAATAAATTTATTTATTGTCGGGCTGGCACTTCCAGCTAGTTTCTTCCAAGCCGATCGCAAACGGTGCTCTTGAGTCAGTAGAATCACCGTGTCATAGCTACAACAAGCAAATGATCGCAGTATATCCAAAACTACCCTAACCTACTCAGGAACATTTGCATACAGTTCCTGATACAATTAGGAAAGTTTTTGCATCTGATGAAGCCAGCCTACAGCAACTGCCAACCACCTATGATATTTCCCGAGTACAAAAATTCAATTGTTACTGCTGCTTCTGGCATCCGCTGGCTGCGGAGAATCATGTCAGCCAGTCTGTTAACTGTGACGCTGACACTTAGCTTGATACTGCTCACCGGCCAGCAGCCAGCCTTCGCAACACTCACGGACGATCGCTTCGACGGTACAATCTTCGCCCTCTACGCCGGCAACGGTTCCCTAGTTCCTCCTAAAGTCAAACTCACAGATTCTTTCAAACGCAAGAAACCCGCATTGTTAGTTTTTTACACAGACGACAGCAGCGACAGCAAGCAATACGCGATCGTCGTTTCTCAACTCCAGGAATTTTACGGCCGCGAAGCCGATTTTATCCCCGTAAGCATTGACTCTTTGCCTTCGCAACCGTCAGAGTTACTCACCGAACCCGGTCATTATTACGAAGGTTTCGTACCTCAAACAGTCATCCTAGACCAATCGGGAAAAGTAGTTTTTAACGAAAAAGGACAAATACCTTTTGAGAAGGTAGATGATGCCTTTAGGAAAGTATTTGATTTGCTGCCTAGAGAAAAATCAATCCCGCTCAAACGCCGTGTCGTGAACGAACTAAACATCGAATTGTCGAAGTAGTCATTAGTCATTAGTCATTAGTCATTAGTCATTAGTCACTGGTTGTTAGTTGTTGTTAAGAATAACAACAACCAATTAGATCCAGTTCGGTCGAGGGGTTACGATATAATGCAAAGTCTTGTAGGGCGGGGAAAGCCAGTATTCTCGCTCTCCAAACCTACCAATTCATAAACCCGCCCCCTCCCACAACTAATATATCGATCGGATACGATAACAATGAAGTCAGCAATCAAAATCTTATTAATGACAGTTTTGACTGTACTTTTAGTTTTAGAAGCAGCCGAAGCAGGGCGATCGATAATTAGTGCTTTTGCCGATAGCAGTTCCCGCAAACCCCTAGCTTTAGAGCGATATACAGGCGTCGCCTACCTCGAACCGGTGCAGTGTACGGGTTCGGTGTTAACCGGAGGATTGTACGTAATCACGGCCGCCCACTGCCTCAACGAAGGTGGGGTCAAAATTCCTGCTGGAACTGCTGTAACGGCAACTTTTAAAGTGCCCAGCGGTCAAGTTACTATCCCAGTTAGCAACTATTACATCCATCCGGGATGGACTGGTTACGAATCTGAAGTCGGCAACGATATTGCTATCTTAAAGCTGAAAAGAATCGCGCCACCGAGTGTGGAACAGTACGAAATTAACCGCAACAAAAATGAAGTAGGTCAGTTATTTACAAAAGTTGGATATGGATATATCGGCCTGGGTAATAAAGGACAAAATGAGAATTCTAATTCTGAGGCGAAACGATATGCAGGTCAAAACCGCTACGATGGGCTAGGTGATATTTTCAAAAGTTCTACTGAATCTGATATGTCTGAATTAGTATTGGGGAGTCAGTTAATTTTTGATTTTGATGACGGAACCGCCGAACACGATAGTTTGGGGAGGCATTTTCCTAAATTAGCCGATCGCGGTTTGGGGAAAAATGAAATCGCCACAGCTAGCGGAGATTCGGGCGGGCCTTCGTTTGTTGACGGGAAAATTGCGGGGATTAGTTCTTGGGGTTATAGCGATCGCGGATTTTTCAAAACAAATATCGGCGATATTGATAAAATTGACGACAACGGCAGTTTTGGCGAAATTTCCGGCGATACGCGGGTATCATTTTATCCCACATTCCGCAGATGTGGGTCGGATTTTTTTATCAGTTGTGAAAACTTGGAAGCCAAACGCTTTTGGGCTGAAATTATGCAGTGTTAGCCTTAC
>NZ_JAEQCI010000225.1:0-3891 GCF_020738565.1 Microcoleus sp. PH2017_12_PCY_D_A
TGAAGTCCTCACTACAAACTTTTAGGGATCAGAGGACTGAAGTCCTCACTACAAACTTTTAGGGATCAGAGGACTGAAGTCCTCACTACAAACTTTTAGCGGACTGTTGAGTTGTGGAATAGGTATGTTAAATAGATATTTCCTCAATTATAGCAAGATTTGGCAGCCAATTTTCGGGAGTTTCTGCTGGAAAATTTGATGAAGAAGCTTGGGTATCGTGGGTGCGGTTGCAGCGAGTCGCGAATTGACAGGAATCGCAAAGATTAGAACTAATTTGTACTTGGGGGAAAAATTCGCCACCTTCGGTATAGCGTTGTCGCCAGTCTGTTAGCTGCTGCAATATTTGGGTTAAATCTTGTTTTGTGCGATCGTGTTCTATTTGATTGTAGGCAAATGTGAGTTTTTGTGGCGGTTCTTCTCCTTGCAATTGTACGAACCAGTATGTCATAGAAACTTGTTCCGGGGAATAGTCGCTAGTTTCTACTAAGACATATAAATAGAGGCGGGTTTGCCAGCTTTCGGCTATCCATTTTGATTTTTGAGGGCGGGGATAGGTTTTCCAGTCGAGAATCTGGGCTGTAGTTGGTTCGGCTATTAGCAAGTCATAGATAACGGTGAATAGGTAGTCTTGAAAAATTAGGATGCGGGGGTGTTCGGCTTGGCGAAAAATTTGTTCGCTATTTTCTGAATTCGCAAAAAGTTCGGGGGCGGTGTTGATAAATGCTGCCACACATCGTCCTAGTTCCGGGTCTTGTTGGGTGATGAATTCAATCGGCAATCCTAGTTCTCGCTGCTGCATCAAAAGGTGAAAGCGGCTGCCCCATGTGAGTTTTTCTTTGTGTTCTGGGGATGCGGTGGTGGCGAGGAGTTCTAGGTAGCTGTGTTGAAATTTGCGGGGGCATTCTTCGAGGATTTTGAGTTGGGTTTGGGAGAGGCGGAGCATTTGTTTTGTAGTGTAATATTGTGGGTTTTTGGTAAGGTTTTATAATAGTAATTATGAAAAAAATAAGAGGATAGAGTCGTCGGTTGAAACCGATCCTAGACAAACAAAGTCCCTCTCTAAGAGACTGAAGAGTAAACATGAGTGACTTTGCTGATTCACAGTATAAATTAAGTTATATGAAAAGAGTCAAAGGGGCAAAGAGTATATTTATGACTACAGTCAAGAAGGTAAATTTATGCTCAAATTAAGCAACGCTATTCAAATTTAATTTGCCGAAGAACACCCTCTAAGCCACAGCGAATTCTGTGTACTTTCTCATTTCTGGGGAACGGAACCCCAGAACAATGCTATCTTTGGGAATTCCAGCATTGAGAAATTCGTTGGCGATGCCATCTTCTGTGCCATCTCGATGAATCCAAATTTTTCCATCGATAATTTCTACATGAATTAAGCAACCGTGAACTTGTCGCACTTTCTCCCAACCGAGAATCATCAGTAGATAGCGATCGTTCTTAGTATCAAATACCGTATGCCGCTGAATATCTCCGTCAGCGTATGGTATTTGAGCATATTCAGTGATGATGGAACAGATAATCTGACGGTAATGTTCTAAGCTATCCATTGCAGAATTACCTCCTTTTGGGGTTAAAAAACAATGAGTTTAACACGATTATTTCTGAGTAACAGCTTCCCGATTGGTTCTTCAAATAATCCTTCGTATATTTCATCATGAACGGCCACATAAAGTTTTCGTTCGGGTTGGATTTCTGCTAAAACATCATGGTACACAATGTATTGACCAATTGCTTTTTCTAGTTCGTTCATTTCCGATGCACCTACAAAGCTTTTGATTTCCACGGCAATTTTACGTTCCGCTTTTTCAGCAGCGATGAGTTTTTGAACTCCTAAATCTACATACATATCTTTAGTACCCCATTTCAGAGTAAGGGGATCGTGAGTAATTGTCCAGTTATCTTTAAGTAAAGCATTTTTTACACAGTTGTGGTAGATGTCTTTAGCGGGCATAATTATGATATTTTAGCTAAGTGTCATTAGTAAATGTGTGGGTGAAAGCTATTCGATCGATCTTTTTTTGCAGTCTGGCTTAATTATAACTTAGGCTAAGACTTGGTAAAAACTTCAAAAAGATTAAGCGCGATCGCCCTTTTGGGATCCCACATCGACTCATAGCGATCGCAATACCTCTTCAAACTGTCGCAGCGCCACACTAGAACCAATCTGCTTTCGCGCGATCGCAATATTGAGGAATTAACGTTTTGAGCTCGTAACCGGGAAACCAGCGACTCGTTTGAGACTCGCGGTACTGCTGCGACTCGAACTGATATATTGATAATTGACTTTGACGGTAAACCCAGAGTTCCAAAGGTGCGATCGCTTGATAATCCTCTGGTTTAGTCGTGCAAGTCAGGTCAATTTCAATCGCTAAATCTGGGGGTGGGTCTGTTTCTAAATCAATGCGCTCATTCCCTAATATTTGCTCCCGATTGTCGAGATAAAAACAATAATCTGGTTCGATTTCCTGTTGGTTAATTCGCTTCAGTGTAATTGGAGTAAATGCGTCCCAATCTCTGCATTCATGTCGCAGTAAAGCTTTGACAAAATCTGCCAGTATATCTGCATTCTTACCGTGTCTTGGCAAGGGTGACATAATTCTAATTTCTTGAGTTTTGCTGCTGTAACGAATTCTCAATCCAGCTTTATCCTCTCGGCGGGCTAGCAATGCCTCGTAATCTTGCCAAGTTCTAAATCGCAGGATGAGTTCGTCTCCGGCTGCGAGGGAAATTGTATCTTCAGTAATTGTGGGTAATACCATATTTTAATTCCCCGCCAAAATGGCTTTTTGCTAATTATAGCAAAATTATAGGTAACATTCCCTCTGTTATTTCTTCCCTACAAATACCCAATTTGTTGAGCAAACCACATCGCCGCCGTCCCATTTCCTTCAGTCAAAAGCTTTAAAGTCTCCGAAAGCAAAGCAATGGGCAATCCCTCAAGCGCCACCGAAAAATCGCATTCCTGATACTTCCCATTCTCCTGCAAGCGAAATGCTAATACTCTCACGCCATTAATATCTACTACCCAATATTCAGGAATTCCTAAAGCAGCATACAAGCGCTTTTTTTCATCTAAATCGCTCGTCAAAGTAGTATCGGAAATCTCTGCGACTAAATCGGGAACTCGCCATTGATTGAGATTGATGCGGCGCGGTTCCCCTTTTTGCCACTGCGGGAAATCTCCGCCAATGTATAAAACTTTATCTGGCGCACCTGAACCCACTTTAGGTTTCTCAATGACACAACCGCTAAGAGAATCAAAATTTTGTCCTATTTTGGTGGTAAACCACACAAAAAATATGATAGTAAACAGATCGTTAAATCTGGCGTGCTGAGGCCCTTCATTACCCATATCGATCCAAAGATATCCTTCATGAAAAAATTTTTTGGCTTCCGCTAAAGACGGATTTTCGCAAGCCTCTACATAATCTTCCCACGTGGCGGCTTGCCATTGTGGAATTTTGCCCGCTTCAGCAAGGATGAATTTTGCAGTTGTCACAGTCATAATTCACCAACAAATTAAGGATAGTTTTATACTAGCTTATGTGATTTTAGCTAAACAATGAAAACCTGTGCAGCCTAGCTTAAAGTTTGTAGTTTAATCTCAAACTCACATAACTTTCCAATTTTAGAGGGCGATCGCGCGAAAAAAGCCCCAAATGTTAGAGGGCGATCGCGCGAAAAAAGCCCCAAATGTTAGTCTGGTTGCAAGTCAAAGACTACCAGCAGCGAAGCTTGAGGCATGAGTTGACGCAGACACAGCAAGTGCCCGTCAGGGTAGTGCCCTGAAGGAAAGGATCGGAGTAAGCTATAATTAGAGAAGTGTTTCCCATAGCGTGATATGACATTAGAAATTAGTTGCCCTAATTGTTG
>NZ_JAEQCI010000226.1:0-9611 GCF_020738565.1 Microcoleus sp. PH2017_12_PCY_D_A
TAGAGGGAGATATTTTGGTTTGTAAGGCAATTATCTATGTAGATATTGCCTTACAGATTTTTTTTTGCTCACTTGAGCAGTGCCATTGGACTTTAGTCCACACTACGAACTGTGTTTTCCGATGGTAGGGAAACGGCATTACCGTGTCCTCCAAATTGCCATATCCTCGATTGCTTTTGATTTTCTACCATCAAAAAAGGTTGACTGTATTCCTACAGCCAACCCCGCACTTATTTAATTGTCCTGCGCTTGCTCAAACAGCAAAACTATCTCGCAACATTCGGGAAGGTATAGCCGACACCGAGTAACAATCCCACGTCAGTTCCGTCGAGAAAACCAATATTCAGTCCTGCTGTGGCTGTAAAATTGCTCGACAGTGGCACATCTACACCTCCCGAAATCAGGAAGCCAAAATTACCGTCATCGCCGGTAGAAAATGCTACGCCAGCACCTAAATAAGGAGCAGCGGTAATCACAAAATCATCGCTGACTTCCACGGCCTCTCGGGATACAAAATCGTAGGTAACGGGCACTATAACAGTTAGGTTGTCGCGGAACAAAACACTCGGTCTCACCGAGAAATTGTTCGTCAAACCAATTTTGCTAAGAATCGCAAATGAAGTGTCGCCTAGGGCTGAATCTCCGCCAAAACCGATGTTACCGCCAATACCGATGTAGCTGGGCCCGGAACGAGTAGCTCTGCCAGGTCTGACGGTGGTACCGCCCGGTTGAGCCAATATTTGAGGTTTTTCTGCTGTTTCTGGTTTTTGGGCAACTTTCGGTTGGTTCGTCAGGGCTGAGGCGGAAGTGCTGACAGGGTTGCTCAACACTTCTTGTGTTGTTTTGACTTCTTTTTCTTCCTTGGATGCTGTCAGTTCCGAATTAGGTCGATCGCTCTTTTCGGCCACAATCTGGGATTTTTGCTGATTTTCAACGCTCTTCTCAGCAATTTTCGCTGTTTCTTCCGATTTTTCGGTTTCAGCAGCAATGGATGTAGGTGTATTTTGCTCGGTTGCTGGGACAGCAATTTCCGATGTTGCTGCTGTGGATTCTGCCGGTGCTGCCGCAGATGCTTCCGAATTGGCTGTCGGTGCGGAGGCTGCTGGCTCTGCCGCTGGTGTTAGTTCGATCGAACTGATAGAATCAATTTTTGTATTGCTAGCTGTTGTTTCGGCATCAGCTTTCACTGCTGAAGTTGCCGCCCCCGAGGAAATTTGGTCAATATTTTGAGCTGCCGCATTTGCGGTTGTAGCGATATCGGGCAAGTTGCCAGTTTCAGCTTTCGCTGACATGGTACTGCAACAAACTGCTAAAGCTGCAAGATTTATTAACGCAAAAGTAGACTTGGAAAATAGACTATTCATAAGACACTCCTCAATGAACCGTGTGTTAAAAGTGTAAGTGTTTGAGGGCTCTTGTCGAGAGCTTTGCTGAAAAATGACACAAATATGAGTTGTGTTGTTCCTAGATTGGCACTTAACCCTCTTAGAGTCAACTCTCTCTGGTGATTAGATTCAAGAACCGAAGGCTAGTCGATCGACTGATTTTAATTTACAGTTCGAGCGACTAAAAATCAATCCTAGGGCAGATTTCACGCTCGATGGTGGTTATACCACTTTCGATCTAAAAAAGCAACTGCAAACAACCTCGAAACCACGAGCTTCATCAGTCAGTCAGGAGATTTTAGATTTTAGATTTTAGATTTTGGATTTTTAGATTTACTTCCAGCTCGCTTTAGTTCTAATTAGAGGACACAGCGACGGAGGGCATAGGGCCTGTGATGTTTTTCAAGCAAGTAAATTCGTCGGAATCCCTGTGAAGCAAGAATCCTCTCGCCTTGATAGCAGAAGGTTTGTCAAAATGCTGTACTTGAGGGTGCTGCACCCGGCGCCACAGTGGAAAAATCGGGCTGCGTGAGGGCGCACCGGCTCGAAACGAATATCCAGCAAGGTTTCACAACTGTTTTGGGAATTCGGGGGTCTAAAGTGGGGCCGTTGGGTGAGGGCGATCGACTCCTGCACAGTCCCGGACAAGTAATGTAGAATATCATTGATCCCACAAACAGTTGTAGCTCGAGCGTGTCAAAATTACTGAATATTATTAATAATTGTGGAAAATTGAATGTCTTAGTAAAGTTTAGCCTTCGCTTTCGCTCAGTATATGAGGATATAACAGCACGCAACTAAAACAAGTAAACAAATAGAAAGTATCTCTTCTAAACCTGACTTTATGAGCAAAGTTCTAGTTATATTAGGCGAATTGAGCGATCGCGACATCGATTGGATGCTCGCCAACGGCTCCCGCACCACAGTCTCCCCCGGCACCACCCTCATCGTCGAAGGTAAACCCTTAGACGCGCTGTACATAGTTCTGGATGGAACTTTGAGCGTTACTGCATCATCTTTGGGCGACAAAGAAATTGGAAAAATCATCTGCGGCGAAGTGTTGGGCGAAATGTCTTTTGTAGACGGGAGGCTTCCTTCTGCTAGCGTCACGACAATTGATGAATGCCTCATCCTGTCAATTCCGAGGCGGCTGCTAACTGAAAAACTAGAGCAAGACGTGCTGTTTTCCCTGCGGTTTTATCGGGCGATTACTAAATTTCTGTCGTCGAGACTGCGAGGTACTGTCAGGCGTTTCGGCGAAGATACTGATTATTTAATATATCAAGACCCGGACGACGAGCGCGCGATCGGGCAAAGCGTCGAAAATCCAGATTTGGCTCAATCTAGATTTGAATGGCTGTTGCAGCGTTTGAAGGCGACTTGAGGGAAGAAGGAAGAAGGAAGAAGGAAGAAGGAAGAAGGAAGAAGGAAGAAGGAAGAAGGAAGAAGGAAGAAGGAAGAAGGAAGAAGGAAGAAGGAAGAAGGGAAGAAGGGGAGATGGGGAGATTTGCTCAATTAGTTAGCAATTACCAATGCCCCATTCCCAATGCCCCATTCCCAATGCCCGATTAAAAAACATATTTTTCGGCAACGCGCCAGTAGCGGGAAAACCGCTTCAAATCAATGTAGCCATCGTAGCGGACAAAAGCTTCAGGTGACAAAACTTCTACAGGGATAGAGCGCTTAATGTCCCGGCAAATATCCTCAAACCGCGGACTGGGACTTTCGGCAGTCACCACTTGATTCGCACCGGATTCTTGAGCAAAAGCGATAACTTCCGCCGCCACATCGCCGCGCCGAATAACTACCGGCAACTCTAGCAAACATTCGTAAATAAACACCATGCGTTTGAGACTCAACTGCCATTCATCGATCAGTGCGTCGTCCCAAACCCAGATTGCTGGTGCTTCTGGGTGCGCTTGAAAAGCTGGGCCTTGTGGACTCAAACAGTCGCCGTGCAGCCAAATAATCGAATTGTTCATAAATTAGTAATTAGTAATTTGGTTTGTAGTGAGGACTTCAGTCCGCAGCATTTTGAGAGGACTGAAGTCCTCACTACAAACCTTTATCAAACATCATGTAGAATACGTTGGCAAACTTGCTTAATTTTTCCTTTTTTTCTGAGGGCGCTGCCAACTCTTGGAACCGCCCGTGCGATCGACCTTTTCGCCCTTGGGAAACAACTTGCTCTCCAAATATTCGTAACTTCCCTCAAAATCGCACTGTCCGTACAGAGGACAATCGCGACAATAAACCCTCTTAGTGTAACGTTCCAGATTTTCCCGATTAAAAAAATAAGCCTTGTGACTAAAAGTGCTCGCTACCCACTGCCAAGAAAGATTGTTGCTTGCGGGATCTCCATCTAGCAAATGTTGCAAAAACCAGCGAGCTCCGGCTTGCCAGCGCACGCGGCGCCAGTGTACCAGATAAGCTGCCATCCACATCCGCTGGTGGTTGTGCAGATAACCTGTTTCCCGCAACTCGCGGCTGAAACTGTCAATGCAAACATTACCAGTCGTGCCTTCGACGACATCCTCCGGCAGAGTTTCGCTGTAATCTTTAGCAGTATAACCAGTTTTATATGGTTCGCGGTCTTGCCAAATCCCTTTGCCCAATTCGGCGTACAGTCGCTGCCAATAATCCCGCCAGCCCAACTCGTTGATTAGTTTCACGGCATCTTCTGGATGCTGAACTTTCGAGAGCACGGCATCCCGAACTTCGGCAAGACTCAAAACGCCGTAGCGCAAATAAGGCGACAACCGCGTTACTGCGCCGTTAAGAAAGTTGCGGCTTGATGCGTATTTGCTGGGATCGACTTGTTTCAGCGCTGTCTCGGCTGCTTTGCGCCCGCCTGCGGTTGGGGGTACGTTGCTATCTCGGGCGGCGGCTTCGGGAAATTGTTCGCGCACGTAGGCTATTAATTCGTCGCGGCTGGCAAATTCCCGCTTCATGTCCTGACTCATTGTTTTTTCTCAAGCGCCTGTTCTGGTTTCTTTATGTTAGAGGAATTTTTTCGGAGGTGTGGGGGTCGATCGCCCTAAATCGCCTTTCACTCCTGATACCGTACAGTTTGCCTCAACAATCGATCGTCGGCTGGCAGCTAAAATTAGCATTAAAGTCAGTACACTCAGGGATAGATATCATACCAAAATCTTATGGAAACTTTTGAGGCGGACGCTAAACCGATCGCCAGCTTAGCTAATCGACAGCAGCAAAGTACAAAACAACTGGACAACAGCGAAATTCAAGAGTTCGATCGAGCCATGATGCGCCGCTGCATAGAATTGGCCCGCCGCGCCCTCGGCAAAACCGCACCCAACCCCCTCGTCGGTTCCGTAGTTGTCCGAGACGGCAAAATTGTCGGCGAAGGGTTCCATCCCGGCGCCGGCCAACCTCACGCCGAAGTGTTTGCGCTCCGGGAAGCTGGGGAAAAAGCCGAAGGAGCGACGGTTTACGTGAACCTGGAGCCCTGCAACCACTACGGGCGGACTCCTCCCTGCTCAGAGGCTTTAATTAAGGCCAAGGTGGCAAAAGTAGTGGCTGGGATGGTCGATCCGAATCCATTGGTAGCTGGCACGGGGCTCGATCGGTTGCGAAAAGCCGGGATTGAAGTGGTGGCGGGAGTGGAAGGGGAAGCTTGTCAGAAACTCAACGAGGCTTTCGTACACCGGATTTTGTACCGCCAGCCTTTCGGAATTTTGAAATATGCGATGACTTTGGACGGTAAAATTGCTACAACTACCGGTCACAGCGCTTGGGTGACAGGCTCCGAGGCTCGGAGCGAAGTGCATCGGGTGCGCGTCGGCTGCGATGCGGTGATTGTTGGGGGAAATACGGTGCGTCTAGACAATCCCAAACTGACAAGCCACCAGCCTGACAGAAACAATCCCCTGCGGGTGGTGATGAGCCGTACTCTGGATTTGCCGAAGTCGGCTTGGCTGTGGGAAACCTCCTCGGCGGCTACTTTGGTGCTGACTGAGCCTGGGGTTAACCCGGAATTTCAGGAATTTTTGATTGGAAAAGGGGTGGAAGTTGTGGAGTTGTCGCCGCTGACACCGACTAATGTGATGGCTTATTTGTACGATCGATCTTTTCTGTCTGTACTGTGGGAGTGTGGCGGCACTTTGGCGGCTTCGGCAATTGCTGAAGGTGCAGTGCAGAAAATTATGGCTTTTATTGCTCCTAAAATTGTCGGCGGCCAAGGTGCTCCAACTCCTGTGGGAAATTTGGGTTTTTCAGCAATGACTGATGCTTTGACTTTAGAGCGGGTTTCTTGGCGCGCCGTGGGTGAAGATTGTGTGGTGGAAGGCTATTTTAAAATTAAAGATTGAAAGTTAAAAGCGAGTCTTTTTAGTTTTTAATTTTTAACTTTTAACTCCTTTTATGACTGAAATTACGATTTGGAGTTTGATGGTTGGCAGTCTCGGGTTAGAGGCTGCGATTCTGGGTGTCTTGGTGAGCCGCGAGCAATTGGCTGCGGGGCAAAAATGCGATGAGGAGGAGGAAGTTTTGACTCGGCACGAATCTCAAGAAGATAATTTTACTGCGCCTGAAAATGCGATCGCCAACGGCAATCCGAAATCCGATCGCAATCCTGATGATTTGACAGTTTGGGAGTACAAGATTGTCCGTGCTAGCAGCGATTTGTTTCGCAATCCGGCGATTTTTCACAAGCTGTGTCGGGAAGAGGCGGAGGTTGGCTGGGTTTTGCTCGAAAAGCTCGATGACAGGCGGGTGCGGTTCAAACGTCCGATCGCGCTGAGGGACGCCCCGAGGTCTAATTTACCAGCTTTTGACCCTTACCGCACTCATTACGGGCCGATGTCGAATGCGATGACATGGGCGGCGGCGATCGTGTTTTTGAGTGCGATCGTCCTTCCTGCCGTTTTGGGCTATGCTTTGGTGTCGGCTACTCTCAGCAGAAGTCGCTCTAATTGGCCTCCGACACCAATTCAATCCATGCCCTCTCCCGGCCGGCCCAACAACTAACAATTAAAACATCGTAAAGAAGGAAAAAGGAAGAAGGAACAAGATAATTGTTTGTTTTAAAATCGAGTCCACTCAAAAACATACAATTAGGCTTGTAGTGAGGACTTTAGTCCTTCCTTCTTCGTAAAACATACAATTAGGCTTGTAGTGAGGACTTTAGTCCTTCCTTCTTCGTCTAAAAAGGCTAAAAACAAACAATAATATCAGCGCTCAAATGGAGACGATACACCTGAAAAACAAGCAAAATTATTGAATCATAATTTTTTCTTTAATTCTGCCTTCTACCTTCATCTCCGGTTCCCTTCAACCGCAAACTACCCTATCATAAAAGTGGCGTGGGAGCAGGAGCGGATAACAATCTCAAATTGTAATCTGTATCGCCTTGAAATTGAGAAACGCGGACGAAATAAGTCCCCGCAGGCAATGCCCCATTACTGACAATTCTTTCTGAAGCCGTACCTAAATTATTAGATGAAGCAATAATATCGTCTAATCCAACTGAGCCGTTGCCGTTGATATCCTGAATTAATTCTACATCGACATCTGCACTCAAACCGTCAACTGTTGCACTGAAAAGACTGGGAGTATTCAGGATGAAACTGTAAATATCCGTGGGTTTGGTAGCACTCAAAAAATCGTTGTCAATGAGACTGTCTGTGAGAATTCCCAGATTTTGGGCTGCGCTTAAATCGTCGGCGGGATCGGGGAGTGTGCTCAACAGTCCTTCTTGTTGGCCGAATTGAATGTAATGGTCGATCGCACTTTTGACGGCCCCGCTGCTGACTGCTGCTCCGATCGCCGGATATCTTTCTAGATAAAAGCTAGGATCGAAAAAAATGCTGGCTTTGCGATTTTCAAATTGACCGATTTTCAAGTAGTGTTCAAAGGCGCTAAATTGATTGGTTTGGACTGCTGTTTGCACATCCGGGTTGCTGGTGAGATAAAAACCCACATCGAAGAAAGGGTTGGGGTTGCGCCGTTCAAATTGACCGAATTTAATAAAGTGCTGGGCGCCGGAAAATTGATTTTTTTCCGCTGATACTGCTACATCTGAATTTGTGTCTAAATAATAGCCGGCATCAAACAGAGCATTGGGATCGCGATTTTCAAATTGACCAATTTTTTGGTAGTGATCGAAAGGGGTCGATACTGTGCCTCTGGCGACTGCTACGGCTACATCTGGGTTGTTTTCGAGATAAAATTTGCGGTCGAACAGTGTTCTGAGGGTTAGCATTATTAAAAAAATCTCTCTGTACTTTAATCTGGAAAGTGCATAATCAAATTCGATCGAAAATCCAGTTTACATCAATTTTTTTGTGAGGGCGTCTCAATTATGGCTAAATCTGCACTGATGGCAATACTGCGCCGCGCTGCGAGTATTGCCCAAAAGTCAAGGGAAACGGGCATTCCGGCTGATGAATTGCTGGGGATGCTGGACGATCGCACTTCCAATTTTCCCATATCTCGGCGCGGGTTGCTGCATGGGGGTTTAGCTGCGGCGGGGGCTGTCGCTGCTGCGACTTTTACCCGGGAGGGAGCTTTTGCTCAGCAGCGCGGACGATCGCCCATTTTGGTCGTCGGTGCGGGAATTGCAGGTTTGACGGCGGCCTATCGCCTGTGGCAAGGGGGCGTGCGTGCCGATATCATTGAGGCAACTAACCGCGTGGGGGGGAGGATTCGCACCCTGCCCAAGGTGGCTGGAACGCAAATTTATGCGGATGTGGGAGGAGAATTTATTGACACCGGCCATACTACTTTGATTTCCCTGGCGACGGAATTGGGTTTGCAGGCGAGAGACTTAGTTGAGGCGCAGCGGGGACTGGTAAAGGATACTTTTTTCTTTCAAGGGCGCCGATTTTCTCTTGCACAAATAATCGCAGATTTTGCGCCGCTAGCCAGTAAAATCAATGCTGATTTGGGGACAATTGGAGATGAATTTAGCTATCAAGATTTTACGGAAGCTGCGGAAAGATTGGATAATCTTTCGATCGCTGAATATCTAGACCAAGGTAATACTAGCGCGATTGTCCGGCAGTTGCTGCGCGTTGCTTACACGACTGAATTCGGCAGAGATCCCGAGGAACAGTCGGCGTTGAATCTGCTGTTTTTAATCGGTACTGAAGCTGACAGTTTTCAATTGTACGGCAACAGTGACGAGCGCTATCAAATTGACGGCGGTAACAGTCAAATTATCAACCGTTTAGCGGATAGATTGTCTGGTTCGATCGAGACAGGGACGGTTTTGGAAGCGATTACGCTGTTACCTGACGGCCGCTATCGGGTAAATTTGCGATCGGGACAAAGCGCGATCGATCGCACTTACGAGCGAGTTTTGTTAACTTTGCCCTTCAGCACTCTGCGAGACGTTAGAATTAACGTACCTTTGCCGCAACCAAAGCTGCGGGCGATCGAGCAGTTGGGCTACGGTACTAATTCTAAGTTAGTTACGGGCTACCGCAGCCGAATTTGGCGGGAACTTTATCGATCTACTGCTTCTGTGTTTACCGATTTAGGATTCCAAAATAGCTGGGAATCTACGCCTTTCGCTCCTACTGCTAACGGTTTAGTTACTGATTTTACAGGAGGAAAGCAGGGTTTGGCGATCGGTGCGGGAACTCC
Source organism: Microcoleus sp. PH2017_12_PCY_D_A (assembly GCF_020738565.1). Taxonomy (NCBI): domain Bacteria; kingdom Bacillati; phylum Cyanobacteriota; class Cyanophyceae; order Oscillatoriales; family Microcoleaceae; genus Microcoleus; species Microcoleus sp. PH2017_12_PCY_D_A. The sequence goes on from NZ_JAEQCI010000226.1 coordinate 8,994, forward strand.
CGAAGACCAAGCACAAAGATTTTTGAACCAATTTGAAAGAGTGTTTCCCGGTGCAAGAAACCTGAGAACAGGCAAAGCTGTGCGAGCTTTTTGGCCGGGAGAACGTTTTTTCAAAGGTTCTTATTCCTGCTATTTAGTCGGACAGTGGACGCAAATGTATGGCGTAGAAGGCGAACGAGTTGGCAATTTATATTTTGCCGGCGAACACACTTCCCTGGAAAATCAAGGTTACATGGAAGGCGGTTGCGAAACTGGACAAAGGGCGGCTCTTGAAATTTTGGAAGATTTGGGTTTGACAGGTTCTGCTGATGCTTTGAATGCTCGAAGTGCAAGCAGTTTAAACCAGCGCCGTCCCAGTCGGAAAGTTCCCGGAGCGCGGAATCTTAGGAATAGGAAGCCGAGTATTAGATAATCTCGTAAGGTGCGCATTGCGCACCCTAGATTAGTCGTAAGGTGCGCATTGCGCACCCTACAGATATGGCATACAACTTATCAAACAGTCGTAAGTTGCTCATTGCACACCCTACAGATATGGCGTACAACTTATCAAATAGTAAGGTGCTCATTGCGCACCCTAGATTATACCATTTTTCTAAAGATTCGATAGAGATAAAAGAC
>NZ_JAEQCI010000034.1:0-59274 GCF_020738565.1 Microcoleus sp. PH2017_12_PCY_D_A
TAGAGGGAGATATTTTGGTTTGTAAGGCAATTATCTATGTAGATATTGCCTTACAGATTTTTTTTTGCTCACTTGAGCAGTGCCATTGGACTTTAGTCCGAACGATCAAACCTTTATGATATGATATCTTGATTAAGAATTATTATATTTAATTGATAATCATCAAAGTGGCGATATTTAAAAGACTTAAACTCGAAAAACTTGCGGTTGAGAAATCTCCAATATTAGGCCGGGCGATCGCGCTTTTCGGCGGCATTTCGATGGCATTGACAACAGCACCATTCAATGCTTGCCCGTTAGCTTGGGTAGCATTCGCTCCCCTATGGGTTTTGATTGTCAGTTATGAACGACCAGAAATAGAAGAAAAACAAAAAAAAATCCTCTTTTTTCCTTCTTCCTTCTTCCTTCTTCCTTCTTCCTTCTTCCTTCTTCCTTCTTCCTTCTTCCTTCTTCCTTCTCTCTGGGGAATCGGCTATCACGGATTAGCCCTATCTTGGATTATGGGAATACACCCGATGACTTGGTTGGGAGTTCCTTGGTGGCCGAGTTTGGCGATCGCACTTTTTTGCTGGGCCTTCATCACCCTCTGGGGAGCCGCATTAGTTACCCTTTGGGCGTGGCTGTTTGTAATTCTAAACTCCCTCAGTTTACTCATAAAAAATCCTCTTCTTACTCTTAACTCCCCCCCTTTACTCATAAAAAATCCTCTTCTTAACTCCCCCCCTTTACAAGGGGGGGCTGGGGGGGGTAGAACTCAATTATTAGCGTTAACCCGCGTGTTAATTGGTACAGCTTTGTGGTGCGCCTTAGAAAGTATTTGGAGTACCGGTTCGCTGTGGTGGACATCACTATCATACACCCAAAGCCCGCACAACTTAGCCATATTGCACCTCGGTCAACTCTCCGGGCCCAGCGCAGTAACAGCGGGAATTGTAGCAGTAAATGGCTTAATTGCCGAAGCTTTTCTTGAAGGAAGAGGGAAGAAGGAAGAGGGAAGTTCGGCAACGGATTGTGTAGCGGATGTAACGGATGTAATGGATGGGATGAAAAAGGAGGAGGGCTTTTCGGCTTCGCTCAAGGTAAAAAGAAAGAAGAAGGGAGAAGGAAGATGGAAGAAGTGGGTTGCTTATATTTTGCCTGCGGGTTTATTTTTAGTTTTGCATATTGTCGGCTGGAGTTTGTACAATCGCCCCTTAATTCAAGAGGCGGGAACAGGTTTACAAATTGGGATTATTCAAGGCAATATTCCTAACGAGATTAAGTTTGACTCAGGTGGTTGGCGGCGCGCTTTGGAAGGTTATACGGCTGGATACAAACAGTTAGCTGACAAAAAAGTTGATGCTGTGTTACTTCCAGAGACGGCTTTGCCTTTTATCTGGACAAATGAGTATCAACGTTCTACTCTTTCTTTTTACCAAGCGATTCTCCAACGCGGTGTCCTGGCTTGGGTTGGAGGATTCGGACAGCAAGAGAATAGTATCACAAATAGCTTATTGGCGATCGATCGCACGGGAGAGATTATCAGCCGCTACGATAAACTCAAGCTAGTACCCTTAGGCGAATACATCCCTTTTTACGAAATCTTAGGCGGGATTATCAATCGTCTGTCCCCCTTAGATGCTCATTTAGTACACGGAAACTCAAAACAATTGTTTGATACGCCCTTTGGCCGCGCCATTGTCGGAATTTGTTACGATTCAGCGTTTGCTGAAGTTTTCCGATATCAGGCGGCCCAGGGAGGCGAATTTATGCTGACAGCTTCCAATAATGCCCATTACAAACCGCCGATGCTGGCTCAGCATCACGCTTTGGATGTGATGCGAGCCATTGAAACCGATCGATGGGCTGCGATCGCAACTAATACAGGTTACTCTGCTTTTGTCAATCCTCGCGGCGAGACGATTTGGAAGTCTGGAATTAATACCTATGAAGTCCGAGATGCTACTATTTATCGGCGGCAAACTCGGACTTTGTACGTGCGGTGGGGAGATTGGCTGACGCCTTTATTGTTAGTTTTAGCTGGGTTAATGTGGTTGATTCCTAGAAATTAATGTTAGGCGGAAGCTAGTTGATTAAATCTGTTGGCACAGTCAGAGTTATTAGTGAACGTGCTGCTACAGTTAACTAATGACTAATGACTAATGACTAATGACTAATGACCGATGACTGATGACTAATGACTAATGACTAATGACCGATGACTAATGACTAATGACCGATGACTAATGACTAATGACTAATGACTAATGACTAATGACCGATGACTAATGACTAATGACCGATGACTAATGACTAATGACTAATGACCGATGACTAATGACTAATGACTAATGACTAATGACTAATGACTAATGACTAATGACTAATGACTAATGACTAAAATGACTAATGACTAATGACTAATGACTAATGACTAATGACTAATGACCAATGACCAATGACCAGTGACTCTAATGCTCTTTTACCCTAGCATGAACGCTAGGAGATAAAGTAATTAAATCGTTGATATTGCGCTGCATAGTAGCACAAATATTATCCAAAGGTAAATCATTGGCATCGTGTCCGAAAGGATTTTCGATTTCAATGCCGATTTCTTCGATGCCGAACAAAGCAAAACTAATTAAACCTACCACAGGAGCTGTTCCCCAAGTTAAATCCTTCACCATTTGAAAAGGCAGTGCCAAGCAGTAAAGCAAGAGTAGCTGTTTGAGATGAATCGCATAAGCCAGAGGTATAGGAGTTCTCAAAATTCGCTCGCAACCGCTCAAGGCCTCAATCATGTTATTTACTAATTGATTCATAGCCGATAGTCGATAGACATCGAGGTTGTTTGCCTCGTACTGTATAGTCAAATAATCCCCAATCCAAAAAGCAATTTCGAGGGGAGGATTGTTCATTCTCTTGAGATTTTCATACTGTTGGGGCAGTACGTAAGGCTCTATTTCTGAGCTAATGGGTTCTTGGCGCAAGTGCAATTTCATTGCTATGGCAAAAGCCACTAATAATCGCAAAGTAGACTTTTTGTTCTCTAAATCATCCGGTTCTCGATCGCTAATAGATACCCAGATTTGACGCGCCAAATTTCTGACTGCAATAATTAAGGTTCCCCAGCACCTCCTGCCTTCCCAAAATCGATCGTAAGCCGTATTTGTCCGAAAAACTAACAATAAGCCGAGGACTATACTGGGAACAATGGTTGATAAGATGGGAAGGGATACTGGGAGGTTAAAAAAGTACAGCATCGAAATTAACAACCCAAAACCAGCGCACAGCATGACGCGGGGCAAGATTAAAAAAATGATCGACCCTTGAAACTGGAAGGCAACTTTAAACCAGGGCCGCTTTTCTGAAATCATCACAATCTCCTGTTAAAATAAAATCTAGCACTGGACACTGTATGGACTTGACAAGTGCCTGCCAGCCATTGTTTTCAGATGCGATCGCACTTTGGGGACACTGCCTTTATCCGAACAACCTTCGGATTTTACCGAAAAAACTCATCTTTGCGATCGATCGCCAATCTAATATTGATTTCATTAGACACTTAATTAGGTAAGATTGGTTATGTATCTTTAGACCTCAGCTTCCGTGCCAGAGCTACCGACATCTGTACCCCCGCATTCTCCCCGATTGCCGAACCAACGGTGGCAAATTTATTCGCCTCAACCACAGCAAGCCGAACAGTTTGCCAATGAAATCGGTTTGTCATGCTTGCTAGCACAGGTACTTATTAATCGCGGTATCGATTCTCTCGAAGAAGTGCAAGGGTTTATCGAACCGGAATCTCTGGTTTTGCCGGCGCCGCTGGATGAATTTCCCGATTTGGCTGCGAGTGTCAAATTGTTGCGGGAGGCGATTGCGACAGGGCAGAAAATTGCGATTTGCGGCGACTACGATGCTGACGGAATGACGAGCACGGCTTTGTTGCTGCGAGCTCTCAGGGCTTTGGGCGCGAATGTTGATTATGCTATTCCCAGCCGGATGCACGAAGGTTACGGAATTAACGATCGCATTGTAGAAGAATTTCATGCCGAAGGTGTGGCTCTGATTCTGACGGTAGACAACGGGATTGCAGCCTATGGCCCAGTTGCAAGAGCACGAGAACTCGGTGTAAAAGTTATTATTACAGACCACCACGATTTGCCGCCAAAACTGCCCCCGGCTGATGCTATTCTCAACCCAAAATTAATTGCAGAATCTTCGCCTTATCGGGGTTTGGCTGGAGTAGGCGTTGCCTATGTTTTGGCGATTACTTTGGCTCAAGATTTGAAGAAAGTTGGCGGCTTGGTGAATCCGCTGCTGGAATTATTTACCTTGGGAACTATTGCAGATTTGGCGCCTCTGACAGGAGTTAACCGCCGCTGGGTAAAGCGGGGTTTGCGACTTTTGCCTCACTCGCAATTAGCCGGAGTTCAAGCTTTGATTCAGGTGGCGGGAGTGCAGCCTGCAAGTGCGGAAAATTTACCTCTTTTTAATTCAAAAAGTCAAGCTAACAATACCTTAAAACCTGAAGATATTGGTTTTCGGCTGGGCCCGCGGATTAATGCTGTGGGGCGGCTGGCTGACCCTCAAATTGTGATAGAGTTGCTGACAACGGACGATCGCGAATTGGCACTTAAAAATGCGATGCAGTGCGAACAAATCAATCAGCACCGACAGGAGTTGTGCCAGGAAATTGAGCAGGAAGCGATTGCTTGGTGCGAGAAAAGTGCGCTCAATTTACAGCAGGAACGAGTTTTAGTTGTCGTGCAGCCCGGTTGGCACCACGGGGTGATTGGGATTGTAGCATCTCGGTTGCTCGAACGTTACGGCGTACCCGTTTTTATCGGTACTTTTGAGGATGAGGGTGGCGAAACGGGTAATATCATCCGGGGTTCGGCGAGGGGAATTCCTGAGTTTAATGTATTTGACGGACTGAATTTTTGCGCGGATTTATTAACTAAATTTGGCGGACATAAGGCGGCTGGCGGTTTTTCGATGCCTGCCAAGAATCTTGAACAATTCCGCAAGCAACTGTCAATTTTTGCGAATCAATGTTTGCAGCCGGAACACCTCAAACCCTTGGTTTCAGTAGATGTGCGAGCGGATTTGGGTGAGATTAATCTCGACCTTTACCGACAAATAGATGCTCTCGAACCTTGCGGGATTGAAAATAAGTCTCCGGTATTTTGGACGCCTAATGTTTGTATTACTGAACAAAAAATTGTTGGTAAGGGAGGTCATGTTAAACTAACTGCAACTCAAGATGAAAAAGGTTCGGCTAGTTTGAAGGGGATTGCGTGGCGTTGGGGCGAATATTTTCCGTTGCCTCGGCGGGTTGATATTGCTTACCGCTTGCGGGAAAATAGTTTTAATGGCAAGACTTCGGTTGAGTTGGAATTGTTGGGTGTCCGCCTACCGGCAAGTGCTGCTAGTTCGAGGCCGTCGGTGTTCGGAAAAGTTGAGTTTGATTATTGCGATCGCACTTATTCTTGTAGTCTGTCTCCCGCCGGTTCTCAAGAGGAATTGAGAATTCGCAATTCTCAAGGGCAAGTTTTGGTTGTTGAACCTGGACAAAGCATGGGTTTGTTGGGTAACTCCCGCCAGGATGCTAGGGAAGTCGATGTATCTCTACCTTTTTTCGAGAATTTGATTCAAACGGCTAAACACGCCCTCGGTATTTGATCTTCAGTTGACAGTTGACAGTTGACAGTTGACAGCTACCTCTTCCGGTCAGTCCGAGGATTGAAGCAATGAATAGTCTTATTTTAATTTCTCCCTCACTCGTGTTCCGGCTTTCAACCAATTCTTTCTGGTAAACCTAATTCATCGGGGTGAAATTTAGGGAAAATTAGTCTGCCCAAAAACAGGTACAAGCCCCCAACACGAAGGTTAGGATCGAATCGACAATTTGAGATCAAAATTCAACGTCGCAGATTTACTGCGCTGCAAGTCAATAGACAAGATTGCAAAAGTCCTTTTAATCAAATTTTGGGACGGGCTAGAAGCCCATCCCACAAGAAAAAAGATTTTTGTGGGATGGGCTTCTAGCCCGTCCTAACTATTTTTGCAAGAAGTCTAATTTACAATCTAAAATCTCAAATTGACTTGAGTGGCGATCGAGCTTTGGGAATTTTGCATCACATTTAAAACCCAAAACTCCCAACTATCGATCGCCAGCCGTGGTATAATTACAGGTCGCCGCCTTTAGCTGCCAACAGAAAAATCACGATCGGGCCAGAAAGCACGACTGCTGCCAGTAAAGCTACCTGAACAATAAGTTGCAAGTTTACAGGGCCTCCGCCGTTAAAAAGATCCGTTATAAAGTCCATGTGTCCTCCTGACTGTAGTGAGTAAGTCTAGATTGATGAGAAAATCCGCTTCTGATTTTACCGGGCGATCGGCCCTCTTTTTTAAGGAAGTTTACAAAATTCAACAAAATGTAAAGAACGATCGACCTGCGGGCGATCGCAAATTCGGCTAAAAAACCCTGAGTTTGGGCGATCGCAATTAGCCCGGTTCATCGTGAGGCCTGCTTGGAGGCAAGCCGGCCAGAAAAATCAACTCCGCAGTCAACCTCAATTCTGGGAAAGCCAGCGATTCAACAGTGTCATCGCCCCGAAACTGCTTTACCTGGTACTCCCCATCTACTAACTGGCAAACTGAAAGGGTGGGTTGTTTGGGATTCCCAATGAACTTGCGGCCGCCTAAACCCAAATAGTCCACAATCCAGTATTCAGGGATGCCAATTTCTTCGTAATCAGCAAATTTGAAATGGTAATCATCTCGCCAGTTCGTGCTGACGACCTCTACAGCCAGTCGGATCGAAGACCCCATCGTGATGATGGACTCCCTTTCCCAGCGCGGTTCCTTTGCCAGAGATGCTTGATCTAGGACAATTACATCGGGCTGATAACCAGCCTCATCGCGAGTGGGTTTAAGCAGGCAGTCACCAGGGATGCAGTAAGGTAATTCGCGTCGGTCAATTTCAACTCCTACTTTTAAGCTGATAAAACCTGTAACACCGGAATGGCGGCCAGTTCCTAGAGGCATTTCGACAATTACTCCATTGTGTAGTTCGTAGCGGTGAACTGAGTTCTCTGGATACCAGGCTGCGAACTCATCAAAAGTGACTGTTTTGGGGATTGTTTGGGCTTGGATCATGGTGTTGTTCCTCCTTTGCTAGATTTATACTAGATATTAGCCAGCTTCCTTACTTTCCTTGCCCCGCTTAGCTTTGGTAGTTGGCGGGGGTTTGGTTTCTGTGAGTCCGGAGCTATCAGGTTCACTCGGAGGTGCGCTGGCTGGATCTGACGATCGTTTATTCCTCTCTATCAAGGCTTTCTTGACCAAGACAAGAACCAGTTGAGGAATGGAACGAAATTCAGAATCAGCCCAAATTTTTAACTCCTTGTACTCGTCAAAGTCAAAGCTGATGGTAGTTCTTGGTCGCTTGGTAGCCATATCGCGCGGTTGTCTATACATATCAACATTATCCGCGACTGTCTACCGAGGCTTCAATTTACCATCAGGTACATCATACTTGACAAGTGATGTACTTGTAGATTTTGATAAAGCTCACAGCCAAAAAAGAGCCAGCCCCAAGCATAAAACAGTCATCCGTACAGGAACCAGGGCTGGATGCCTTTCCCGGAGAGTTTTCGCAATCAAAAATCGAACCATCTTTTCGCGAACTCCTTCTGCGGGGCTGGCACTTGATATACTTGAAAGGCTTTAATTTCTATTAAAGTTGGGCATTTTCGAGATAATGCTCCAAATCTAAAATCTAAAATCTAAAATCTAAAATCGAATTATGGCTACTTGGCGTTGCGTAAAGCAGTGCGGTGCTTGTTGTTACCTAGACCCAACAGAACGCCCTGACCTTGACGAGTATTTATCTACAAACGAATTAGCGGTCTACTTGAGCTTAGTGGGAGATGACGGTTGGTGTATCAATTTTGACAAAAAAACGAGGGAATGCGGGATTTATGCCGATCGCCCGCGCTTTTGTCGGGTAGACGAGGAAGTGTTTCAGGATATGTACGGCATTGAGCCTGCTGAGTTGAACGATTTTGCGATCGACTGCTGTTTGGAGCACATTGAAGATATGTATGGCGATCGATCTTTGGAGATGATTCGCTTCAACTCTGAAGTCGGAATTATCGCCTTACCCGACAATTAACGGACTTGATGCCCCTGTGGGCTTTGTGCTTCCGAAGCATTTTTCGAGATCGTATTTCAATCTCAAACCTAAAATCTCAAATCCTCTCCAGGTCGATCGCTCCAGAGAGTGTAAAAATAGACAAATCAAGGAAATATCGCGCAGTTGAGTTGAGCCATGAGCAATCGAGAGGGTTTTACAGGCGGATTTATTGCCGGAGCCGCAGTTGGGGGCTTGGTGGGGGCAGTTTTGGGTGCGGTGCTGTCGCGGCGGGCTGCTGAAGCTTTGCTGAGCGATCCTTCCGACGCCAAAGCAAGAAAGATGCGCCAGAGGAAAGCCAGCCAACTCGAAGCCGAAGGGATGGAAGTAGCAAGGCTGAGTTTGGAAGATAAAATTGCCCAGCTAAATCAGGCAATTGATGACGTGCGACTGCAACTCGGCGATGTCAACGGGAACGCGCCAGCCCACAATAGCGAGGGTTCGATCGCCCCTGACTCCTGAATAAGATTGAATATTTTAGAGCAGTCGGGGAGTAGAATGCGGGCGATCGACTAGCTGTCACACATTTTTCCCATTAAAAACGAAGGCAAAAGCAAAAAGGAACCACAAAATTGCTCTCCCTCTACCCTCTGTGCCTTCCCTCACCCACAGCTATGCTAAACTGAAAGTTAAAGTGTCTGTAAACTTTACCCAAACGATAACCAAAATTTATGACTTATTCAATAGGCCTTTTGGCAAACACGCTAGCGCAATTTCTGCAAATCTATCTAGTCCTGATGATTATTAGGGTACTGTTAAGCTGGTTCCCCAACATCAATTGGTACGACCCCCCGTTTTCGATTTTGAGTCAGTTAACAGATCCTTACCTCAATCTCTTCCGCTCAATTATTCCCCCCTTAGGAGGGATTGACTTTTCTCCAATGATTGCGTTTTTTGTACTTCAGTTTGGCTCGCAAATTCTGATCGGTCTTTTGGGCAGCTTGCAAACCGCTTTTTAGTTAGAAAAGCTTAAATTTTTAAGCATCTAGCGTGAACTGCTGGGGAGCATCTCAGTTTTGCATTTACAGTGCTGTCGGGATATCAAAAAAGGTTCGTAGTAGGGACTTCAGTCCGCTCTTTAAAAAATGGTTATTGCCAAACTGAGATGCTCCCAACTGCTGGCAGATATCACCGCCAACAAAATTTGAGATTTGAGATTTTCACACAAACTCCCCGGCTTTTGCACCGGGGAGTTTGTCGTAGATGAGAGTTGAGAAATTGAAAGCAACTCAGCCATCTACTATCTAAAATCTCACATAGTTTCCTTAGCGGCGAACCACGCCAGTAAAACCTGTAGCTTTAAACTGCTTGAGCTGCAAAGGTGTTCGTTGATTGGCTGCAACGGAAATTCTGAGCTGAAAATCGCTAATTCCAGGAGGAACTTCTTCGATAGAACCTAAGCGAGTCCGGTTTTGCATCACTGGATTTTCATCTGCATCATAAATGCGGCCAAAAATATCAGCATTAACGACAGGTTTGCCGCTCGTATTTTCAGCTTTCCCAGTAATCAAAAAGCAATTAGCTTCCATAGAGCTACCGCTGGTAACTGTTCCTTCTGCCATTTCTGCCGGACATTCGCGATAGGAAAGATCGGAAAGTTTAATGGGCGTGAGCGCCCAAGCTGGTGGAGTGACTACCAAACTCAAAATTGCGATCGCGCAAGTAGCAAAAAAAAGACTGATAGCTCGAAATTTCATAACAATTGCAGCGTAAGTATATTTTACTCAGCTTAGCGCGAATTCAAGGTCAAATTCTTAACCTCCTCCGGGAAACGGCATCTTGAGTGTCCGGCTCCAGGAGGAGACTGCTTTGCTGTAGGGAAACGGCATCAGTCTAAGCCTAAATGCTGGCCCAAGGCTTGGCGCATCACATCCACAGGGACGGATTCTGTCTCCAGCCAAATTTTCAAGGCTGCTGCTCCTTGTTGAACTAGCATTTCTAGTCCGTCAATCGGCATCGCCCCGCGAAGCTGTGCATCTTTGAGAAACTGAGTAGGATTCGGGGTGTAAATGAGATCGTAAGCGATCGCACCTGCTTTCATTCGATCGAGCGCAGCAGCAGCAACCGGCGACTTTTCCCCGTGCGGGTACATTCCCACAGGAGTTGTATTCACCAGCAAATCCGCCTGCGAAATCAACATTGACAAATTATCCCAAGTATGCACCTGCAAATTCTGCACCGGCATCGGAGAATTCACCCAACTTTGCTGAAATTCGGCTAAATTTTGGGTATTGCGGCCGACAACGTGAATCTCTGCAAATCCCAATTGAGCGCATCCAGCCACCACAGCCCTCGCCGCCCCGCCATTCCCCAAAATTACCGCTACTTTCTGACTCCAATCGGAACCCCCCCTAGCCCCCCCTTGGTAAGGGGGGGGACAGGATCCAACAGCCGTATTGTCTCTTTCTAAGGGAAAGGTCGCGTCTTTAGCCCCCCCTTGGCAAGGGGGGGTTGGGGGGGTTTGCAAGGGCGCGAGAAAGCCTTCTACGTCGGTATTTGTGCCGCACCAACCTTTGTCAGTGCGGTAGACGGTGTTGACTGCCCCGATCGCCCTAGCAATGGGAGAAACCTCGGCCAGCAGCGGTAAGATTGCCTGTTTGTGAGGAATCGTGATGCTAAATCCCCGAAGGTCGATCGCCCCAAATCCTGCCAGCGCAGCCTTTAAATCCTCTGGTTTTACCGGAAATGGCAGGTAAACAAAATCGACGCCCAAGTGGGAAATGGCAGCATTGTGCATCGCCGGGGACAGAGAATGTGCGATCGGATGACCGATTACTCCGAGCAGTTTAGTAGTGCCTTTAATCATAGTTTGAAGGAAGAAGGAAGTTCGGCAACGGATTTTTTAACGGATTTAACGGATGGATTTTGAAAGGGAGTATCTCATTTTTACAAGAAGCATTTTTTATCTTCCGTGCGAGCTGTCGCGAGTTCTCGACAGCACTATAAATGCAAAAATAAGATACTACCTTTTGAAAGAATAAGTAAGAAGGAACAAGGAAGAATTAAACTAATTCTTGTGAATTTATTGTACAGCTTTTTCGAGCAGAGATTTGAACTTATTATTCAACTCAGTTAAATAAAAATATTGATTTGCACAAAGATAATAGGGTTTGTAGTGAGGACTTTAGTCCGCTCATTTATGCGGACTAAAGTCCTCACTACAAACCTAGTTAATTGGAGTTGTGAGTATTTTACAACTCAAAGCTGTTGCGCCACATTTTCTGTTTCCCGAAACTCCTTTGCATCAGCCAAAATCGGATTGACATCAAACCAGTAATCCTCGCCGTAACGGTATTCAAACACCCAGAGACTGCGTAACAAAATTTGGTATTTAGTTTCCCCGCTGACAGTTTTGGTAGCGGATACTTGCCGCAGTAAATTCCACTCATCAGGTTCGATCGCCAAAGTAAGCTGGTGACGGCGTTGAACAATCACATTTTCCAAAGTTTCCCGCGACACAGGAGGGTCTTGTTTTTGCAGACAGCTATAAAGTAGTTGTAACAAATTGCGGACATGACCCCCGCTAACTCGACACAGGCGATCGAGTGTTTCGCCAGAATCGAAAATTTTGCCCGCCAAAGCATAGCGCCCAGAAGCCTCCACCGTCGGAAAAGCCCGCGCCAGAACCATCTGACGCAGCAATTCCACACCCTCTCCACACTCAGAACCGTCATGCAACTGCACCGGCACCATCGGCAAAACCTTCGGATCTACCCCGAAGCGATTGCTAAGCTGGCCCAAATCGTTAGAGAAAATCAGCACCAAAGGAATTGTATACACGACATGACAGTTCAGTCTTGCCAACTGCTCCCCGCGATCGACAAACAGATATTCCGGCTGCAACCGCCCCGTCGGTTTCGCGCACAGGTGTATGCGATCGAGATTGTCGATAATTACCACAAGTCCCTGTTTACCTTGGCGTTTCAATTCTTGATTGGCCGGTTCCAGCAACTCCTTATTGAGCGCATCTAAAATTACATTAGTTCTGGGCTCCAAATATTGCCTCAACTCCGATCGCAAATTCGGAGCATCTTTCGCCTTAGCAGTAATTTTGCCAATACCCAAAGACAAAGAAAACTCTCCATCCGTGCTAGCATTTACCTCACCCAAACCGGGGACAGAAGCTCCCGCTTTCAGATCTATTTGAGTTTGAAAAACATCAGCAACCCCCTTGAGCAAAGCTTTAAAACCCGTCGGTTGCAGCTTGATTTTCATTTTCTCAATGCTTTCGCTCACCTGACGCGCCACGCTCAACAAAATGTCAGTGATATCAACATCAGCCATGTCTAAATCTTTACTCGACTCAAAATAAACCACATGAAAACCTTGCTCCTGCAATTGAGCTTGCAGCCGCAGCAATTCTGTGGATTTCCCCGAGCCGATGTGACCGGTAAATAATTGACAGGTAGGTACATCCGGCGAGAGACGGCTGATGGTACGCTCCAATTGTTCTACGATTGTGCCGCCCCGCACTGACGAAAAATCGATATAGTATTGTCGGTCTTCTTGATTTGCTACAGCCAGAGTGTAGCTGGGATTGCAGGCCGTATAAAATTTCTGTAAATTTAGTTCCATACCCTGTTCTGTGTTTTATAATATTATGCCCTAATACCAATTTTTTATGAGGCTGCATAGAATCCGATCCCCCCTAACCCCCCTTAATAAGGGGGGGAAAAGATTCCGCTCAAAGTCCCCCGACAATCAGGGGGATGCGAGGGGGATCTAGATATGTGCAACGATCCATTAAATTGGTATAATACCTTCTTCATTTAGCTATTTGACCGCTCCGCACAAATTGCTAGTTTTTTTTGATGTTTGATTTGTCTGTCAATATCTAGATGTATCTCAGAATCCGCCAGCAAAAATCCTACTTATTTTTTGCAGTCACGGAATGAACAAAAATCAGTAATAACTTGATTGGTTCGAGCGTGAGGACTTGAGTTATCTCCAAAATCCGAGGACTCAAGTCCTCACCACTAACACATTGATTGCGGGGAATTGGCCGAACAGGATCTGAAGCAGGCGATCGCGAATTTGTCTGCTAGAATCAAAGACGAACAGTGGGCGGTAATGTTCTCCAGTAAAATTGGGTATTTGAGTACGGTTAACCGAATGGAGAAAGGGCGAGCACTTGCACCCGCCCCGATGGATTATCCAGTTAAGATTGGCGGGAATATCCAACCTCAAATCTAATTGCATCAGCAAATCCCGCAACAGATTTCTCACCGAGCAAGATTAACTTGCCGAAACTGTTAGCTGTACCGATTCACCAGATTTCAAAGTGCTATTTTGCATTAATTAATTCTACCATTCCTTCGCCTACACCTGCGGCGGAAGCCGGATTTTGCCCTGTGACGAGTCTCTCGCTCGCCACCACACAAACCTCAAAATTAGCAACCTTGGTAAACTTCGCCCCGCGTTCGATTAATGTTGACTCCAGCAAAAACGGGACTATATTAGTCAGTCCCACAGCAGCTTCCTCTTCATTAGTAAAAGCAGCCACAGTCTTGTCAGCAACCAGGTATGTGCCATCAGACAGCTTAATATTGACTAACGCCGCAGGCCCGTGACAGACAGCACCAACAATTCCGCCTGCTTCATAAATAGCAGCCGCAATCTCAGCCAGTCGATCGTTATTTGGGAAATCCCACATCGTCCCGTGTCCGCCAGCATAGAAAATAGCGCCGTATTCTGCGGGGTCAATTTGTGCGGGATTGAGGGTATTTTCGACTCGCAAAACCTGCTCGGAATCGTCTAAAAAAGCCTTATTTAGCGGGTCTTCCAAATCAATGCCAACCATCGGGGCTTTGCCGCCTTTGGGACTCACAAAATCTACGGTTAATCCAGCCCGAGTAAAAGCATCCAACGGGTGCGTCACCTCTGGGAGATAAAAACCAGTTTCTTTACCAGTATCGCCCAGTGTATCGTGGCTGGTTAAAACAATCAGAACTTTTTGGCTAGTCATATTCGATTCCTTTTGCGGATGTCTTTGTGCTTGTTGTTTTCATCCTAGGTCGAATTCATCTAAAATACAAATTATAAAAGTTTCGTGTAACTATAAATATAGTTATAGTAGTCCGGCAGAGGTTTAAACCCCTGCCTCAAAGCGAAAGTCCTCTCAAAGAGGACTGAAGAGAAGAATTTTCAACTCGTTAGTCCTCTTTTAGAGGAATGAGAAGAATAATTTTTCAACTCATTAGTCCTCTTTTAGAGGACTTTAGCTATTAGACAGGGGTTTTTAACCCCTGGCGGACTATCGGGTGGGCAGTAGAAGTGATGGACTAAAAGCTGAAGTTGACACTAATAATTTATGGCAAATGCCAATCTTCAACAATCAATCCGTGTATCCGTGTCCAAATCGGTGCCTTCGCTATGATTAACTTTGAGTGGTATCGCAGCTTTATCGAGGTTTACCGCGTGGGAACCGTATCGGGCGCCGCCCAAGTTCTCCACCTCACGCAACCGGCTGTCAGCCAACACGTCGCAGCCTTGGAGTCAGCTTTGGGAAATCCTTTGTTTCAAAGGACTCCGAGGCGGATGGTTCCCACGGAAGCGGGACAAAGATTGTATACTCAAGTTGCTGGCGCGATCGAGAAACTCGAATCAGTCCCCCACAAAAACTCCACAGCCGAAACTCCGCAAACCATCAGAATCGGTACGCCGCCAGAATATTTTACTGAACGAATGCTCGATCGGCTGCCGCAGGACGATCGCACTTTTTACACAGTGCAATTTGGATTAACATCAGAATTAATCCCACAACTCAAAGCCGGAAAACTCGACATTGTAATTGCCACTCAAAAAATTACTTTATCCGATATAGAATGTCAATTATTATTCGAGGAAACTTTTTGGCTCGTCGGCCCGCCAAATTTGGAAGTTCCGATTGCCGAAGAAATCAGCCAAACAGACTTAAATGCGATCGCTCAATGGCTGCTAACCCAACCGTGGATTGCTTACAGCGAAGAATTGCCGATCGCCCGCCGCTTTTGGCGCGTGGTATTTGGCAAAAGAATCGACGTTCAACCCAAACTAATTATTCCCGATTTAAGAGCAATCAGACAAGCCGTTGCAGCGGGATTTGGATTAAGCGTTCTTCCCGACTACTTGTGTGTAGATTGGTTGCAAGAAAATCGATTAACACTTGTGCTTAAACCGTCACCAACAGTCAAAAATCGCCTCTGGCTGGCTTTTCGGAAATCTGAAAGACAGTTGCCAAAAATCAAACGGATGTTAGAAATTTGCAAATTTCAATAATTTTATAAACACGAAACAGAGCCTCTGGATTTGCATCCCCAGTTGGGATTTCCGGGTAGGGCGATCGCGAAAAGAGGTCAAATCGGTTCTATATCTCGAAGTGGTATCCGCCCTAGAGGAGAGCGGGTATCGACTCTTTTACTACACCTCAGCCGGCTGTTTTTCTTGAGTCTTGAGCCACTCCGTTGCCGATTTCGATTCAGCCTGCGCTTCCTCCGACTGAGTAGCTAGCCACTCCTGATAAGCCTTTTCATCACCACCAAAAGAATCTAGGGATGGAGCAAGGCGGTGAGCCTTTTTCATCCAGACATCTTCAGGTACTAAAGGCTTATAAGCGCAGTAGCAAATGCAAATTGTATCAAACCCTGCACCATAGGGAGGCGGAATTTCAGGGGTGTATTCTTCCACCCGAACAACTTCCCAGCCACTATCTCGAAAGGAGTCCCGGTTTTCTGGCACTGTTTCCGTCAGTCGGTGTCCGATCGCAGGAGCAGGTTTGTCGCTAGAGTCGTAGTGTTCTGCAATGGTGTTGATCAAACAGGGTACTGAATCCACATTTGCAATGCGGTAAAACGACTTTCCGATTTGTGTCTCAGTCTTCTGACGATACTTTTCAATTTCACCTTTATCCGCTTTGAACAGAATCAGTTTACGCATCTTCTTTGTCCTCCTTGAAGTAGTCGCCTTGCGTTAAATCCATGCGAGAGGGTGGAAACTCGCAGTACCCATCGAAAACGCAATCAACAGGTAAAACATCAGTTGCGACTAGCTCTGCCTGCTTCAGCGTCCACCCGTAATTATCTGCCATATCCTCGCAGCATTCTTCATTCGCTGCCGCATGGCGGGTTTCATCTTTCTCCTCGTCGTATCTGGGTTTTGGCATACTTAAGTTACTCCTAGTTCGGATAGTCGGACTTTGGAGAAGTCGTCTCGGTTGAGTGTGTCCTCACTCACCGGGGCGCATTCACATAATTTATATTATAGAAATGCCAAGTTATATGAAGCAAACAACTCCCAGCACACACTCTCTTTCCTCACTCTGCGCTCTCTGCGCCCTCTGCGGTAAAAAAACGTCCAAATCATACAAAAAAAGGGCTAGTAATTACACCAGCCCTTCAACTAATTTGAGATATTAAATTACAAGTAACTTAACATCTCAAACCTCAAAACAATCT
Organism: Microcoleus sp. PH2017_12_PCY_D_A; assembly: GCF_020738565.1. Taxonomy (NCBI): domain Bacteria; kingdom Bacillati; phylum Cyanobacteriota; class Cyanophyceae; order Oscillatoriales; family Microcoleaceae; genus Microcoleus; species Microcoleus sp. PH2017_12_PCY_D_A. The sequence goes on from NZ_JAEQCI010000034.1 coordinate 16,612, forward strand.
AGCTTCTGTCAGTAGCAGCCACAGGCTCAAAACTCGGAACCACCACATCAGCATTCTGCTTAGTCAACTGGTTGTACAGCCTTTCCGTATTCGGGAAATTAGCAGCCGGTAGAGTCGGGAAGCGGCGGTAAGGAACAACATCCTCACCAAAAGCCTCAGCATATTCAACGCTGTTCAACATCGCGTTGATAAAGCCCTTAATCCCTTTACTTGCCAGGATTTGGTTGTAAGTCCGAATCTCAGCTTGATTGCGGGGAGCGCGGCCCAAGAAGTGCTTCGTTCCCAACTCAATCACCTTAGTATTTGGATAAGGTGCGTAGAACTGTTTGACGTACAGCGACGAGCAGCCCAAAGCTTCAATGAATTCTTTGAGATTGATTTCATTGTTACCCAGTTTGCTTTCCAGCGCTGTGAATTCATTCTTCACAACATAGGAGTTGATGTCGCGCTCAAAAATTTGACGGTAAGCAGCTTGAATTAAATTTTTCAAAGCTACTTTGTCTTGAGTGCTTGTCAGCTTGAACATCTTAGTTTGTTCGCGCCGCTTGCTGACACCTTGAGCGAGGCGATTTTGCAACTCGATATCGCCGAGATTGCTCGCAACACCGAGTTCGATAAACCGAGGTGTTTCTGTCGCCGGCTCAAGATTGACCTTTTTCTCGCCAAAGGAACTCGATCGCATCGTCCGCATCGACAAACCGCCCGGAGTCACGTAGCGCTCGTAGGGGACAGTATCTTCCCCGAAAGCTTCGTTGTACTCCATGCTGTCCATGATGCCGTCAACCAGCGCGTAGAAACCCTTCTTAGCGCAAATGTCAAAGTAAGCGTTCATTTCCTGACGGCCGTAGGTAGGGCGTCCCAGGAGTCGGCGGTGGATGTACTCGATCGCCTTACAAACGTAGAGCTTGCTCCAGTACATATTGCGGAACACATCAGACTTCGCCAACATCCGAATAAACTCGCGCATCGTGATGTCGCCGTTTTCCAGCTTAATTTCCGCGACCTTTTGGCGCTGGCCGTCGAACACCTCGCGACCGAACACTTGCAGGTAAGCAGCCCGAATCACCGCTTGGGTGGAGCTTTCGCTAAATTTGACACTGGAAGCACTGCTGTAGCTGCTAGAGACACCGCGGGCAGTTTTCTTGGAAGCCACATAGCCGCCTGGTAACTGGTCTAGTTTAAAGACCTTGGGGCCGAGAGAACCGGGGTTCTTACCGCGAGCCGCCGGGTTGCTCAATTGATTTTCAATCCCCGCACCTTGACGGATCAAGATCCGGCGAGTGTCTTTGCCGAAGGGAGCCGGACGGTTCCTGGGGTTGCGAGTTTCTTTGGGGAAAATCGCACCAAACTGAATTTCCAGCGGGTCATTGCCCACACCGTAAACGTGCTGGTCTGGCAGCGGCTGGGTGTAGCCTGCGAACAAGGTGATGAACTGAGGCACCTTGCGGAACGGAGCGCTGAAATTGAACAAATCAATTTGCGGGCCCCAGTTGCGGCATTCCTGAGCTTCTTGGCCCAAACCGCGCAGGTAAGGCACTGTTTCTTCGCCGAAGTAGTCGGAATATTCCTGGGAATAAACCATTGCGTCTACGAGGGCTGACAGGCCGCCTTTAGTGACGATCGCAAAATACTTGCTAAACTCTTCCCGCGAGCTCAAACCGCGGCCGAGGAAGTGGCGGGCCGCCAGTTCTACAGCGCGGCTGTTAACAAACGGCTCGTAGAATTGCTGGCGGTACAGAGGAGATTTACCCAAACGGCGGATAAACTCTTTCATCGAGATTTCGCCGTTTTTGACCTTAGATTCAAGGTCAGAAATGCTTTGGCTGTAGGCGCGGGTAATGTCGCGCTCGAATACTTGGCGGTAAGCTGCTTTGACTATTTCTTGCTTTTCGCTCGAAGACAGACCGGTTTTCATCGCGAATTTCGATCGTCTCTCCGCCGCGTTGAAGTAGATTTGAGGCAGTTGCAGCCCTTGTTGGTCGTTGCTTTCGCGCTGGCGCACCTTGTCTGAAGGTGTCGGAGCTTTGAATTCAGTAATTGCTACGTCAAAATACTGTGCGACGATCGCGCGGGAGGCCTCATCATTCTTGAAATAGCCCAACGATGCAGCCTTCATTTCCTGCATTGCCACAATTGTAGCCGCCGAAGAGCAAGCATTTTCGATAATTTCCCGCAATCCGCGCACGTTCACCGAAATAATGTTCGGGTCGCCAGCGACGATCGCGTAGGTAATGTAGCGCAAAAACCAGCTCAAATCCCGCAGAGATTTAGTCATGTTGCTCGGGCCGTAGCGCGAGACATTAATCGGCTGGAATCCTGGTGGAATTGGGCCGCCGCCGCCGCCGTTAGCAGAAAACAGATTTCCCAAGCCCAAGAATCCGCCGCCCCCGCCCGAGCCGTTACCGCCGCCACCTGCGCGACCTTCAACGTAGGTAACAGTTCCCAGTTTCATGCCTTCAGAGACATTCGCCGAGCCGCCGCGAGTCGCGCCCGCCACAGCCATCACAGGTTCTGCTGGTCTTTCCAAAAATGCCAGCGGGGAACCGCCGGTAAAAATCCGGTTGGCTGCGCGGGATACTATCAGTTCCGAGTTTCTAGTCAGCGTCTCAGAAATCGCGATCCGAAGAGCACCGGAACTGAAATAACTTGCCAGTTCGCTGAGTTCGCCCCGCTGTAGGAAGCGGTCTTGCTGTTCAGCTTGCGAAATCGTTGCGACTGGTACAGTTTGATATAGTTGCGGACGCGCAACTGAGCTTCCACCACTTGCTTTTACAGTCATTAGACTCCTTCGCTCCCTATCTAAATCGTTGCAGCATTTACCCAGACTAACCTTGCCTTCTCATGCAGGTAAAATTAGGTATTTTTGCTTTGTTTACTTTTTGCCTTGACCTATCACGAGGTTAGGGCGCTTACTTTCTTAGATTAAAATGTTTTGGTTTCATCTTTCGTCCTGCCGGGAAATGTCCGACCCGAAGACAGGCGCCGGCAGTCGCTCCGCCCTTGCTTCGCCCGTACATTTCTGGAAAAAATACAAAGGCAGGATAGCTGACTCCTGCGACGATCGCAGCAAGTGCCCTCAATTCAGGAAAAAGAAAATCCAAAATTTCCTTCTGCCTTTTTCTGGGCTTTTTACTTTCTGCCGAAAGACGCCGCTGCCTTACCCGAAAGCTCAGCATTGGGTGATTGACAGTCCTCGTTTGTTAAAAAGCCTGCCGAGATTTATTGTATAGATTTAAGAGAGCTTATATGAGAAAAAATGATAAGTTTTATTACGCGGAAGCTGTCAGTCGATTTTAGATTTTAGATTTTAGATTTTAGATTGACTCGCCTAGAAGCAAAAGGAGTGCACCGCTTAGCGCCGTTCTGTCGGAGTTCGTGGCAATCTCAAAACTCGCTCACTTAATCGCTCACCTATGGATACTACGCCCGATATCAGTGCTGCCGTGCGGCGGCTTTACGATACTTTCCCTTTTCCGCCCGATCCTTTGTCCGACGAACCGCCCCCGGGCTACAACTGGCGCTGGAGTTGGCCTGATGCTTACAATTTTTGCACCGGTCAAAAGCCCCAAAAACTCGATATCCGAATTTTAGATGCTGGCTGTGGCACGGGTTCGAGTACGGATTATCTGATTCACCTTAACCCAGAAGCGTCGGTAACGGCGATCGACCTGAGTTCCGGTGCTTTGAAGGTAGCACAAGAACGCTGTAGGCGATCCGGAGCGCGCGAAGCAGATTTTCGCCACCTCAGCATTTATGATGCCGCCGAGTTAGAAGGCGAGTTCGATTTGATCAACTGCGTGGGCGTGCTGCACCACTTACCCGATCCGATCCGGGGCATTCAATCGCTGGCGGCGAAGTTGGCGGAGGGCGGTTTGATGCACGTGTTTGTGTATGCTGAACTCGGACGCTGGGAGATTCAACTGATGCAAAGGGCGATCGCGCTTCTTCAAGGAAAGCAAAAAGGCGACTATCCTGATGGTGTGAAAGTCGGTCGTGATATCTTTGCTTCTTTACCAGAAAACAACCGTCTTGTCAAGTACGAAAAACAGCGTTGGGCGGGAGAAAATCAGCGAGACGAATGTTTTGCGGATATGTACGTTCACCCGCAGGAAATTGACTACAATATCGAGACTTTGTTCGAGTTAATCGACGCTTCGGGATTGGAATTTATTGGGTTTTCAAATCCGGGATATTGGCAGTTAGAAAGACTTTTGGGGAAAGCGCCGGAATTGATAGAAAGAGCTCGGGGTTTGACGGAACGGGAACTTTATCGATTAATTGAATTGTTGGATACGGAAATCACTCATTACGAGTTTTTCTTGGGCAAAAAGCCTGTTAATAAGATTGATTGGTCGGACGATAAAGCACTTTTGGCGGCAATTCCAGAGTTGAGTGTTTGTATGCACGGTTGGCCGAGTCAACAAGTGTTTGATTGCAACTACCAATTGGTCAATTTGTCAAGTGCGGAATTTGAGTTTTTGCAAGGTTGTTCACCCCCAGACAGGGCGGGCACGGGGGCACCGCCCCTACAAGGTGGTGGGAAGACAGTGGGGGAAATTTTGGTGGATGTGGAGGTGGGATTGGATGAAGTGCGATCGATCTTATCCAAACAGCTAATTTTGCTAACACCGAGTTGAGTCGTAGGGTGCGTCAGTTAGTGTTATTTTCGCTAAAAATCGATAATCTACGAACTGACGCACCGTTAAGTCGTAGGGTGCCTCAGCTTAAATAATTTCAGCTAAAAATCGACAATCTCCGAACTGACGCACCTCACAAATTTCAGCTAAAAATCAACAATCTCCAAACTGACGCACCGTTAAGTCGTAGGGTGCGTCAGTTCGCATAATTCCCGCTAAAAATCGACAATCTCCGAACTGACGCACCTCACAAATTTAAGTTACCAACTTCGGGTAATATCAACCTAAAATAGTACAATTAGTCAAAAAAGTGCTGTCCAAAAAGTGTTTTGTTGTTTTTTTAACGATTGTGTGAGGTGCGTCGCGGGCGAGATTGTCCATCTTTTGTTAGGGATTTTCGACGGATCCGCACCCTACAGCTACTAACTACGGTTATCCCAAGGGTTGAGATTAGATTAATCCAGCAATATGAGATCGAACAAGCCAAGCAAATCGTTATGGTAGTTTCTCTAGAGATTTGGCAAGATATCCTCACTGAAAAAGATTTGAGGCGCTATGATTCAATGTCCGATATTGAGGATCTGCGATCGCACTATTTCGATAATAGTGGTGTGTTCTTGGTACTGGTGGACAACGAGAAGGTTGTAGGTACTGGAGCAATCCGAAAACTCAACGCTGAAATCTGCGAACTTAAACGTATGTGGTTCCTTAAAGAGTATCGAGGACAAGGATGGGGCTGGAAAATGGCTCAAATGCTCTTTGATTTTGCAATACAGGTAGGTTATAGGAAAGTGAGACTTGACCTCGCAAAAGAGGAGCGACAACCACAGGCACTTAAACTTTACAAGAGGCTCGGCTTTTACCCAATTGAGAAATACAACGATAGTTCATGCGATATATTTATGGAAAAGTTGTTATAGTCTGTGTAAGAGTAACTGACTGAAATATTGAAAGTAAGGAGCCGTTCGATCGATGCTTAACAAACAAGAGACGATCGCCCGAATAGAAAATGTTTTTAATGCAGCATCCGATCGCTTTGACGATCCAGCTTTATCTTTCTGGAATCGCTTCGGACAGCAAACAATCGATCGACTTTCGCTTTGTCCGGGCGATCGCATTTTGGATGTTTGTTGCGGGAGTGGTGCTTCTGCAATTCCCGCAGCCATATGTGCAGGCGCTAACGGACAAGTGTTGGGGGTAGATTTGGCCGAATCCCTTCTAGCACTGGCACGTCACAAGTCACAACAACAAGGGCTTGAAAATATTGAGTTTCGATATGGCGATTTTGAAAATCTAGGTTTCCCCAGCGCCAGTTTTGATGCAATTGTTTGCGTTTTTGGGATTTTCTTTGTTCCAGATATGCTAGCAGCAGTTCAAGAACTTTGGCGTATGGTTCGCCCAGGCGGGAAACTCGCCATTACCTCTTGGGGAACAAAGGTATTTGAACCTGCAAATCAAATATTTTGGAGTGCAATTGAGGCTGAACGACCAGATTTATATCGGAAATTTACGCCGTGGGATCGGATTAATAATTCTGCTTCGCTGCAAGCACTACTAGAATCAGGTGGCGCGACAAACGTAAAAGTTTTTGAAGAAGTTGGCACTCACGAACTCACTTCTCCAGAGGATTGGTGGACAATAGTTTTAGGTGCAGGATTCCGGGGTACGATCGACCAACTCGATCCAGCTACCAGGGAACGTGTGCGACAAGTAAATCTGCAATTTCTGCGAACAAATGAAGTTTCTGCACTAGATGTAAATGTCTTGTACGCTGTAGCGCAGAAATGATGAATCTACTGTTAGTTAGCACTATCAGGTGCGTAGCGATCGCCCGACATACCGAATCGCCAATCCCAAATTGAAAATCAATCATCTCCCTTTAGTTAGATTGGTTGGTGGAAGGGCGAGATTCCTTGACTGAAATTGGTCAATCAAAGAGTGAGCGATCGCCCTTCTATTTACCTAACTATACTTCAGCAGGTTGCCGATCTTTTTGAGATTCTAACCAAGTTTCGTAGGCTTCCCTGTCGCCACCGAAACTATCTATCGACACCAGGCGATCGGGCATTGGTTTGAGCTGTGAGCCGATCGGATTGTAGCGACAATAGCAGATAACTACCATGCCGAATTCGCTCGAACTACCTTCAGTGCCGAATTCGCTCGAACTACCTTCAGTATCAGAGGTGTAGGTTTCCACTCTCGCAACTTCCCAATCTCCGGTTTTGTAATGGGTACTCCAACCGTGGAAATTTGGTTCGTGTTCGGCTTCAACCCTGACAAACTCAGTTGGCCTGTATCCTGGTTGCGGGATCGGGCGATCGGACGAATCAAAGTATTCAGCAAGAATGCGAGTCAGAGAATGAGTGTGAGATAGCATTCTATCTTCCCATCCCGGTTGCCGCCCTTCGGCTCTAAAAACAATGTATTTACGCATCGTCGTCATCTTCCTGTTCGTGAAACGGCTGAGGAAATTCTGTCTTACCCTCGAACACGCAATCGGCCCTCAAGGTGTCACCCTGAAGTTTTTCTATCCTCTTGAGTGTCCATCCATATTTAGCCTCCATTTCGTAGCAGCATTCATCATCGGCGGCTGCGTGACGGGAAATATCCTCATCTGGGTCATAACGCAACCAAGTTGGTTTTTTTGGCATTATTGATATTACTCCGAGTGTTGAGTTGACAACATTGGGGGAATCGCTTTGGTGTAGTGATTCGAGCACTGCGCCAAGGCGTACCCGATATGATAGAGTTATTTCGGAGAATACGTCAATATGACGCGCCAATATTTGACGAAAAAAGATACAAGACCACAAGAGAGCGCATCGCCGATCGAGGCTTTGAGAATTGAGCGAACAAAGCTATCTCAGGCTGAATTTGCCGTGCATTGCGGGATTCCGCTGCGTACTTACCAGCGTTGGATTTCGGGTGAAACGGAAGCAAAACCAACACCCCGTCAGTGGAAACTGATGATGCGCCTATTGCAGATTCAATCTTTTGATGAGGTTCCTGATGATTTTGGCCCGATTAATTTGACAGGAAATGAAGATACGGAAAATAGCTCAATTTTACCTTGAGTTAGAATCGAATAATGTCACAATTATACTTAAGCATGGCCTTAAAAACTTTAGCAATCCTGGAAGGCAAAAGATGATACAAGTCCACCAGTCAAAACTTACCTTTGAAGAATACCTCGCCTACGAGGACGACACCGACAACCGCTATGAACTAATTGACGGAGAGTTAATAACATTGCCGCCAGAATCCGAACCCAACAACGCCATTGTCAGCTATCTGTTTTTAGTCCTTGTCAATAGTGGAATCCCTTGGCGGTGTATCAAAACACATATGTGCGAAATCCAAGTTCCGATCCTGCGGGAGGGCGACGCAGCTAACCGCTACCCCGACTTAGTGGTTTTGCGCCCCGAACACATCTTGCTGACAGCAACCAGGCTAACCATCACCCAAACTATGCCACCTCCTCAGTTGGTTGTCGAGGTTGTTAGTCCAGGTAGAGTTGGGCGCGATCGCGATTACATTAGTAAACGAGCTCAATATGCAGCGCGGGGTATCCCTGAATATTGGATTGTTGACCCTCAAGAGGAGATAGTAGCGGTACTACGACTAGAATCAGGTGAGTATGTCGAAGTTGGGGTTTTTCAAGGGGAACAAGCGCTGATATCGCCGACTTTTCCGCAGTTGAATTTGACGGCCCGACAAGTCTTGGGAGGGGAGTTTTAGCCGCCGATTTGAGACATGGTGCGGCTGTAATTCCCGGCGTTAGTTCCCGAATCCCGCTGCTTGAAATTAATCTCCGGTTTAATGTCTAATATTTCCCGCACTCGATCGCGCAATTCAACCGTAGACACCCCATTCCGTAAAGCAGTTTTTAAGTCAATTTGCCCCGTTTCGTTCAGCAGACAAGGCCGCAGCCACCCGTCAGCAGACAAACGCATCCGGTTGCAGCGATCGCAAAAACACTCAGACATCTGACTAATAAACCCCAAAGTGCCCTTCGCCCCCGGAATTTGAAACACATCCGCCGGCCCATTTCCGCGAACACCCGACTCGGCTAACCCGTATTTGTCGTTAATTTGTTGCCGCAAATCTGCTGAGGCTACCCAACCTTTATCGCCAAATAAGTCGCCATTGCCGATCGGCATAAACTCAATAAATCGCACGTGCCAATTCCGGTTAATTGTTAACTCTGCTAACTCCAATATTTCGCCGTCATTCACACCGGGAATTACCACAACATTAAGTTTCAGCGGGTCAAATCCTGCTTGATAAGCCGCTTGAATTCCATCCCAAACCTGCATCCAGCGCGATCGTCCGCGACTACCAATTATCTTATCAAAAGTCTCTGGTTCCAAGGAATCCAAACTAATATTAATCCGGCGCAAACCTGCACTGTAGAGATTTTCCGCCATTCCCGCCAGCAAAAAGCCGTTAGTTGTCATTGACAAATCTCGCGTTTCGGGCAAAGATGCGATCGCCCTTACCAATTCCACCACCCCAGGCCGCAGCAGCGGTTCCCCTCCAGTCAAGCGAAATTTGGTAAATCCCACGGGTATAAAAACTTCCCGCAGCAGAGTTAGCAATTCGGAGTGGGTTAACAACTGCTGCTGCAATACGTAGTCTAACTCGCTTCCTTCCGGCATACAGTAGAGACAGCGGAAGTTGCAGCGGTCTATCAAGCTAATCCGGAGGTAGTCTACGGCGTTCATGTCAATAGTTTGTGATATTATTTAATTATAAATGCAGACTGGATTTTCTGCAAAAATAGAAAGAAAAAAGCCTGCATAGATTTTTCTGTCTTCTCTTACTCTGCGCTCTCTGCGCCCTCTGCGGTTAATAAAAAAATCTAGTTTGCAAATCCATATATCTATGACATTCTTTAAATTTGAAGCCGATTTTGTAGAAGCACTGCGCTGCATTCCAATGCAAGTACGCCTCAAGTTAGATACTTGCGGCATTAAACTCAAGTTGCAAGATTGGAATCATTTTACTCAAACAGAACGCCAAACACTTGTAGAACTTCCTTGTTTGACAAGTCCGGAAATTCTCCAATATCGAGAACAGCTAAACCAAGTATTAATCAAACATACTGGGAAATGTGGAACTGATTTGGCGATCGACCAAAATCCCCCCTGGATGGATGCTGCAACCATACCAGAATCCGTCACAGCAAAAGCGCAAGAGCTCGGATTGACTGTTACCGATGCCCAGTGGAGCGGTTTGCAGCCGCTACAGCGATTTGCTTTAATCAAACTTAGTCGATCGAGCCACGAGAATAAAAACTTTCTCCCCGCTGTTCGAGAATTTCATCTTATTGAATAATCCCGGCAAAAAGTTATTATGGAGGTATTCAATCCTCTGGCTTAGCTACAAAAAGTTTTTGTGAGAACTAAAGGGATCGTCGAGAATTGTACTTTCAACCATCTTGAAAGAGCGATTTAGGAATTAGACCATAAAACTCACTCTGGGAAAGTTGAACCGTTATCAAGGTGGTGAACTAAATTTTACTGGATTGATTTCTACCAGATGCCGATGTCAGATTTCTTGGCTATACTGCTTGATGCGGTACTAACTTAGAAGTATCTGACTTTCGCCCAGCTCTTTTGTGCCAAACCTCTTGGGGAAAGTTCAATTTCCGTCACGACACTTTTAGTAAAACATCTCATGTCCAACAATCCTCAGTTTTTTGGTCCACTGCCCTACTCAGCTTTCAACAATCCATCGGCGGGAACTGCCGTTAGCCCATTTAGCTCGGTGAACTTCACTTACTTTCATTTAGAAGACTTTGAAGATGGTGCTTTAAATACACCGGGTGTTACTGTTCGCGAGCTTGCCACAACAAATATTACAACAGCTTTCAGTGACTCGGTGGACGGTGATGACGGTGTCATTGATGGTCAGGCGAGAGGAAACACGAGCAGCTTATTCTCGAATTTCAGGATTAGCAGCTTTACCTTCGACTTTCGGGCTAATGCACTTGGGGGTCAATTGCCAACCCATGCTGGCATCGTTTGGACTGATATTGGCAGGAATGGTGGGGGTACACCCCTGTCTGGCGATCTCGTAAATAACACTTTGTTTGAGGGGTTTGGGCCATCGGGAGAATCTCTGGGGATTATCGGCCCTTTTTCGCTGGGCGATCAGAGTATTTCGCGTACTACCTCAGAAGATAGATTCTTTGGAGTGGTGAATCCAAACGGGATCTCGTCAATTCGATTGTCCATGCCGGGTAAAAATAACTGGGAAGTCGATCATCTTCAATATGGTTTCGCACCTGGAACCATTTCTTCTATTCCGTTTGGCCCCGATGGCTCTTTTTTCAACCTTTCTATCAATGCTGATAACTTTACGATCGATCCAGCGAGAGTCGGCAATCTCTTGGTTCGAGGTTTAGATGGCAACGATTTTATCCAAGGCTCGCCATCTGCCGATCGAGTGAATGGCAATGCCGGCAACGATACTATATTAGGAGGCAACGGCAACGATACGCTCTGGGGCGGTCGCGATAACGATCGCATCGAGGGCAACGCCGGCAATGACTCGATGTCTGGAAACCTGGGAAATGATACGCTCTTTGGCGGTTCGGGCGATGACATCCTACGTGGCGGACAAAACAACGATGCGCTCTTTGGAGGAGAAGGTAACGACCAATTGGTAGGTGATTTGGGTAGAGACACTCTGACGGGTGAAGCTGGAAACGATCTCTTTGTACTGCGCGTGAATGCAGCCGCCTCCAGCGTATCTGAAGCCGATGTTATTGCCGATTTCACGGCGGGTCAAGATGCGATCGGCCTTACCAACGGACTGACCTTTACAGGAATTGCTTTAGATGCTGCGGGTAGCAATACAGCGATTCGGATTGTTGCTACTGGACAAATTTTAGGGATTGTTACCGGAATTCAACCTGCGGCTTTAAGCGCAGGTAACTTTACCACATTGAATGGGGACTTTTAACAGTTAGCCGACAACCCGACAGTCCGACAGGGGTTTAAACCCCTGTCTCATAGCTAAAGTCGTCTGAAGACGACTAATTGAAAATGATTGCTGATTTCAGTCGGTTTTTAACCGACTTGTGCTATGAGACAGGGAATTAATTCCCTGGCGGCCTGTGCGACAATCCGACAACCCAACAGCACGACAATCCGAAATCCCAATAGCCCAACAGCCCGAAATCCCAATAGGCATTTCACCCCCAGACTGTGCCCGGCAGAGCAAATCTAGAGGATATGCCTCGAATCCAGGTTTCTCAGAAACCAATCAAAAAATTCATTTTTTTTTAAGTTATGTTACCTGCGCGTGGTATTATTCGATCTGAAGTGTACGAGCTGTAGCTTTTGTCACACTTGTCGCTACAAGACGGTTTCAACCGAATCAATTGTAGTGGGAGTCAACTAACACCGACTGCTTTAAAAGTCAAGTAACCTTGTCAGATCAATCTCGCGCATCCATCGCTGAAACGGGGGACATCTCTCAGACAGGTTCGTCCGAACCGGAGTCCACCGACACTATGCAAGATTTCTACAAACTTCAGCAACAGTTGTTTGTGGTCACTCTCGCTTTCACGGGAATAATTTTTATCTCGGTGTGGATTTTTTATTCACTCAACATTGCCCTAAATTATATGCTTGGGGCGATCGCCGGTGTGGTTTACTTGAGAATGTTGGCTAAAGACGTTGAACGCATCGGCCCGCAAAAGACGAGTCTGAGCAAAAATAGGTTAGCTGTATTTATTGGGTTGATTGTAGTAGCAACTCAGTTGAAAGAGCTACAGATTTTGCCCATATTTTTGGGATTTCTGACGTATAAGGGCGCGATCGTCTTTTATATGCTGCAAAGCCTGTTTGTTACCGACCCGCCCAATGGGTGAGGCAGTCGGTGAACCCTCCACTGTGTGAACTTCTTGTGAATGGAAATGCTAAATGTCTTAACTGCCTTTAATGCTTTTCCCCTCGCTGAGTTGGAAGTAGGAAAGCATTTCTACTGGCACATAGGCAGTCTCAAAGTTCACGGACAGGTATTTATTACCTCCTGGATTGTGATTGCTCTCCTCCTGATAGCTTCCCTCGCGGCCACTCGCAATGTGCAGAGAATTCCGAGCGGAATGCAAAATTTCATGGAGTACGCCTTAGAATTCGTTCGAGACTTGGCTAGAAATCAACTCGGCGAGAAAGAGTACCGTCCTTGGCTGCCATTTATTGGCACATTGTTCCTGTTTATTTTTGTATCGAATTGGTCGGGAGCCTTGGTTCCTTGGAAGCTAATAAAATTGCCAGCGGGCGAACTAGCTGCTCCGACTAATGACATCAACACGACGGTAGCACTCGCATTGCTGACTTCTTTGGCATATTTTTATGCAGGTTTCAGTAAGCGGGGTTTGGGTTACTTTACTAAGTACATCGAACCCACCCCAATTTTGTTACCGATCGCAATTTTGGAAGATTTCACCAAACCTCTTTCCCTGAGCTTCCGTTTATTTGGTAACATCTTAGCGGATGAATTAGTGGTGGCGGTGTTGGTGTTATTAGTTCCCCTGTTCGTACCTTTGCCCGTAATGATGTTGGGTCTGTTTACCAGTGCGATTCAAGCTTTGGTATTTGCCACCTTGGCAGGAGCTTACATTCACGAAGCATTGGAAGGACACGGCGACGATCATCACGATTAACACTCTAAAATTGGGTAAAGGCTAATAGTAAAAAGTCAGGGATCGGCAGTCGAGTAATTAGGTTCGCGAGCGAGGACGCTCTCACTAATGACTGATGACTAATGACTGATGACTAATGACTAATGACTAATTACCCAAGATCTCTCTTGAACTCTGTACACAAAGATTAAGGAAATTTATCATGAATCCGACAATTGCTGCTGCTTCTGTTATCGCCGCCGGTCTAGCTATTGGTTTAGGCGCGATCGGACCTGGTATCGGTCAAGGTAATGCCGCAGGTCAAGCAGTAGAAGGTATTGCCCGTCAGCCGGAAGCAGAAGGCAAAATCCGCGGTACTCTCCTGCTCAGCTTAGCATTTATGGAATCCTTGACCATCTACGGTCTGGTTATTGCATTGGTGCTGCTGTTTGCTAATCCCTTCGCTTAATATTGAAGGATTGCCAAAAAGGGGCGGATGTCTTTCCGCCCCAAAAACAAGGAGGAACTAAAAGTGTTTGATTTTGATGCAACTTTGCCATTGATGGCATTGCAGTTCCTAGTTTTGACGGTACTCCTCAATGCGGTTTTCTATAAGCCCTTGACTAAGGTTCTGGACGATCGGGACGAATACATTCGTACCGCTCAAGTGTCAGCTCAGGAACGCTTGGCAAAAGCCCAGAAATTAGCGCAGGAATACGACCAAAAACTGGGAGAAACTCGCAAACAGTCTCAAGCAGTAATTGCTACGGCTCAAGCGGATGCCAAAAAAATCGCGTCGGCAAAAGTAGCTGAGGCTCAAAAAGAAGCTCAAGTTTCGCGAGAAAAGGCAGGCCAAGAGATTGAGCAGCAAAAACAAGAGGCAATGCGCTCGCTAGAACAAGAGGTAGATACTCTGAGCCGACAAATTCTTGAAAAGCTATTGGGCACAGCATTGGCCAAATAGCTCGATCGAACAGTTTTAGATTTTGGGTGAATTCTCAAATCTTAAATCGGTTCATCCAACCTGCACGCGCAATTATGGAAGAGAATCATGGGGACTGTTTTATTGCTAGCCACAGAAGCTAGCGGGGAAGGTGGTTTCGGTTTAAATTTCGATATTTTAGAAACCAACCTGATTAACCTGAGCATTGTTATTGGATTGCTGTTTTACTTCGGGCGCGGCTTTTTAGGAAATATCCTAGGCGAAAGACGTTCCGCCATCGAAGAGGCGATTAAAGATGCAGAAACTCGCCAAAAAGATGCAGCGGCAGCTTTAGCAGAACAACAGCAAAAATTGACTCAGGCTCAAGCAGAAGCGGAACGGATTCGCTCCGCTGCTGAAGCAAATGCGATCGTAGCAAAAGAAGCAATTCTAGCTCAAGCGGCGCAGGAAGTTGAACGCATGAAAGCAACAGCAGGTCAAGAGTTGGAAGCGGAGCGGGAAAGAGCGATCGCCCAACTGCGATCGACTGTTGTATCTTTGGCATTAGCAAAAGTGGAAGGTGAGTTAAAAACTAGCTTGGACGACAACGCCCAAAACCACTTAATCGATCGCAGCATTGCGTTACTGGGAGGCTAAAAAGTGAGTATCGTTAGCACAGCAGTCTTACAGCCTTACTCATCTGCCTTGATGTCACTGGCTCAGTCCAGCAATCTCTCAGAAAAGTTCGGCGAAGACATTCGTTCTTTGCTTAGCCTGCTAGAAGGTTCGGAAGAATTGCGTCAATTTTTAGCCAATCCGCTGATTAAAGCTGATGCTAAAAAAGCCGTAATTGGGCAAATAGCGGGTGACGAAATGAACCCGTTGATGCACAACTTTCTGAAGCTTTTAGTAGATAAAGGAAGAATTCTTTTTTTAGAAGGAATTGGTCAACAATACTTGGCAAAGCTGAGAGAACTCAACCAAACAGTATTGGCTGAAGTTACATCAGCAGTCCCGCTATCAGACGCTCAACAGCAGACTGTACGCGAGAAAGTACAGGCGATGACGAGCGCTCGAAGCGTAGAAATTGAAACCAAAATTGACGCAGATTTAATCGGCGGTGTGGTAATTAAAGTAGGCTCTCAAGTAATTGATGCTAGTCTGCGGGGACAATTGCGCCGTCTGGGAATTCGCTTGAGTTCTTAAACGAAGGAAGAAGGAAGAAGGAAGGAAGAAGTAAGGAAGAAGTAAGAGGGAAGAATGAAACAGGAGGCAGAAATCAATGAATTTCTGTTTTTGAGTTGTTAGTCCCAAATACTTACTACCAAATCTCAATTCTTTCTTGCCAAAAACATCCACCCGCTCAAAAATGGGTAGAAGAACTCTACTTAAAGTCGTGGAAAGATAAAAATTTTAGAGTAGGTTCAAACTCCCAGATTCAATGCTGCGAGTAAATCTAAAATCTAAAATATAAAATCTAAAATCGACTGACCGACAACTGACAACTGACAAATAATAACTGACATGGCAGCAATCAGACCTGACGAAATTAGCAGCATTATTCGCCAGCAAATTGAACAGTACGACCAAGATGTAAAAGTCTCTAACGTCGGTACTGTTTTGCAAGTAGGCGACGGCATTGCCCGGATTTATGGCTTGGATAAGGCTATGTCCGGCGAATTGCTAGAATTTGCCGACGGCACTGTAGGTATCGCACTGAACCTCGAACAAGATAACGTCGGTGCAGTGTTGATGGGCCAAGGCTTAGGCATTCAAGAAGGTTCCGCAGTTACTGCTACTGGCAGAATTGCTGAAGTCCCCGTTGGTGAAGCAATGTTGGGCCGCGTAGTTGATGCTTTGGCCCGTCCGATCGACGGTAAAGGCGATATTAAAACTACTGAGTCTCGCTTGATTGAATCTCCGGCACCTGGTATCGTTTCTCGCCGTTCTGTTTACGAACCGATGCAAACTGGGATTACCGCTATTGATGCGATGATTCCTGTGGGAAGAGGACAGCGGGAACTGATTATTGGAGACCGCCAAACTGGTAAAACTGCGATCGCGATCGACACAATCATCAACCAAAAATCGGAAGATGTGGTTTGCGTGTATGTGGCGATCGGTCAAAAAGCCTCCACAGTAGCAAACATCGTCAACGTCCTGCAAGAAAAGGGCGCGATGGACTACACAATCGTCGTAGCAGCCAACGCTAGCGACCCCGCCACCCTGCAATATTTGGCACCTTACACAGGCGCCAGCTTGGCCGAGTATTTCATGTACAAAGGCAAGCACACCTTGGTCATTTACGATGACCTTTCCAAACAAGCACAGGCCTACCGCCAAATGTCCTTGTTGCTGCGCCGTCCGCCGGGCCGCGAAGCATATCCCGGAGACGTTTTCTATCTGCACTCTCGCTTGCTAGAACGCGCTGCTAAATTGAGCGACGATTTGGGCGAAGGTAGCATGACAGCTTTGCCAATCATTGAAACCCAAGCAGGCGACGTTTCTGCTTACATTCCTACCAACGTAATTTCGATTACCGACGGTCAAATCTTCCTTTCTTCTGACTTGTTCAACTCTGGTTTGCGTCCGGCTGTAAACCCCGGTATTTCGGTATCGCGGGTAGGTTCGGCGGCTCAAACTAAGGCAATGAAAAAAGTAGCCGGTAAGGTGAAATTGGAATTGGCGCAGTTTGAAGAACTGGCAGCATTTTCTCAGTTTGCTTCTGACTTGGATAAGGCTACTCAAAATCAATTGGCCCGCGGTCAACGCTTGCGCGAACTTTTGAAACAGGCGCAAAGTTCTCCTCTGCCGATGAACGAACAAGTGGCTGTGATCTATGCTGGCATTAACGGCTACATGGATGATATCGATGTGGACAAAGTAAGCAAGTTTACTGTTGGTTTGCGCGACTATTTGCGGACTAGCAAGCCGAAGTACGGCGAAATCGTTCAAGGCGGTAAGGCTTTGACTGATGAAGCTGAGAAGCTGCTGAAAGAAGGCATCGCGGAATACAAGCAAACTTTCTTGGTTTCTGTGTAATTAGCACGAAGTCTGTAGGGACTTAGGCCATGCCCAAGGCGTGTCAACTTAAGCTGTCAGTCCAGCAAATCCTCTGGATCACCCGGGAGTCCGACAGGGGTTTAAACCCCTGTCTAATAGCGAAAGTCCTCTGAAGAGGACTGAATAGCTCATTAGTCCTCTTTGAGAGGACTTTAGCTTTGAGGCAGGGGTTTTAACCCCTGCCGGACTGTGGGTTTAACGTGTTTTTTGAAACCAATGGGCTCTTGGAGTCTCCCTACCGCGGCTAAGAACTCAGAAATAAAGGCTAAGAAAAAAGGAGAAAGTTATGGCAAATCTGAAAACTATTCGCGATCGCATTAAGTCGGTCAAGAACACTAAAAAGATTACAGAAGCAATGCGCTTGGTGGCTGCTGCTAAGGTGCGCCGCGCTCAAGAACAGGTGACTGCTACTCGTCCTTTTGCCGATCGACTGGCAGAAGTATTGTACGGTTTGGCAGAACGCTTGAAGTTTGAAAGCCAGGATTTACCGCTGCTGAAAAAACGTGAAGTCAGAACAGTCGGACTTTTGGTCGTTTCGGGCGATCGGGGTTTGTGCGGCGGTTACAACGGTAACATCATTAGATACGCCGAAAATCGCGCCAAGGAAATCAAAGCTGAAGGCTTAAACTACAAATTCGTGTTGGTAGGACGCAAATCTACTCAGTATTTCCAGCGCCGGGAACAGCCAATTGATGCTACTTACACTAACTTAGAACAAATTCCCACAGCACCGGAAGCAGCGCAAATTGCTGACGAATTGCTGTCTTTGTTCCTGTCAGGAACTGTGGACAGAGTTGAGCTAGTCTACACTAAGTTTGTGTCGCTAATTAGTTCGCGCCCAGTAATTCAAACCTTGTTACCCCTCGACCCCCAAGGTTTTGAAACTCCCGATGATGAAATCTTCCGCTTGACAACGAAAGGCGGACAGTTTCAAGTATCGCGGGAAAAAGTTTCTAAGCCTACGAAGAGTTTGCCGCGCGACATGATTTTCGAGCAAGATCCGGCGCAAATTCTGGAGGCACTTTTGCCTTTGTATTTGAACAACCAATTGCTGCGGGCTTTGCAAGAGTCTGCTGCTAGCGAGTTGGCTGCGCGGATGACGGCGATGAACAATGCTAGTGAGAATGCTAGCGATTTGATCGGTAGTTTGACGCTGACTTATAACAAGGCGCGGCAAGCGGCAATTACTCAGGAAATTCTGGAAGTTTGCGGCGGTGCTGAGGCTTTGAACGGTTAAGTTAGGGTTGACAATTTGTTTGTTTTATGGTATGCGTCTGGGGGAACTCAGGCGCTATTTTTTTAGCGTGATATCCCTTTATGACTGGGCGATTGAAATCGCGTCTATACAAACAAAGTCGGCCTACGCCGACTGAAAAATAACGGGTGCCTCAAACCCGGATTTGGTATTACACAGCCTCTATAATACGAGGGTTTATAATTGTAGGGTGCGTCGCTGTGACTATTTTGGCTATTGACAGCGATTCACTCTTCGACGCACCGCGATAATCTCCCGGAAGTCACGACGATCGCGATCGGGGACGATCGCACTGCACTAATAAAAATTATGATTCCGATGCCAGTTTCCACAATATTACTCAGATGATTTTCTCACAGTTAGATGAATATTTAAACCAGGAATTTTCGCCGGAATCGATCGATCGCATCCTGGAACAAAATCCTGAATCCGCACTGGCTTGGGTCAAAAATACATTATCGCCTCAAACCACCGCACCGCAAGACTTTAACTGGCTTTTATTAGCCGATATTTCCTCTGCGAAGGCTCGAAAAGGTGAAAATAATGCGGGTTTGTTCGATCGCGCTTGGGCAGAAGTAGCAACGGCAATTTACGATCGACTAGCTGAAGCCGCGGAACAGAAAAAACCGGGTAGTGGCGAGTCTGTGAGGATTTCTTCAATGATGTTGCGGGCTGGGGCGATCGCAAAATACGGAATAGTTCCCAACGATTCAGTTTTGGATGTTAACTTAATTCTACAGTGGTTTTGGGATAACATCAAAGATTCGCGGGAAGATGTGGAACAAAAGGCTGCTAATTGGAAAACGCTTCCTATTGAAGAAATTCGAGAGTTAAGACAGCTTAAAAATCGTTTGAAAGTTATCACAGCACTCTCTAAAAGCGATAAGTATGTGTTAGATGAAGAAATCAAAACATGGCTTGCGTTGCGAGAGAAACTACCCTAGAAAAACCTCTTCAGCAGGCGGATTTTATGTTAAATTTTGTTCGCTCGTTCTTCCAACTACCGCTGAAAAGACTTTTGACTTTCTCCAGACGGTTTACCGAGAATGATATTTTTGACGCTATGCTGTTGTTTCTCCTACGCCAAACCCTGGGATACAAACCCCGCCCAATAATGGGGACTGACAAAGGGCAATGTTTCCCGACACAGCAAATCTAATCGCACTCGCACATTTTTGACAATTTCTGCTTGCTGTTCTCCGCTGGGTTGTCGATCGAAATAATATTCTAACTGCCGTTTATACTTAGCAGATAACTCATCACCTGTCAAGTTACGCAGCTTAAATTGTGCTTGGCGCATCGCTTCCGATCGACTCTTGTCCTGCTTTTCCTGATAATATAAAATGCAAAACAAAGCGGTTGCTAAATCGTCCACAGCCCACAAGGTACTGACCACATTTCGCGCACCTGCACATAGGAAACCGGTGGCAATGGAGAGCGGATCATCGGTAATTTCGGTGAGGGTTAAATTGGTTTCGCAGCAGGAGAGGAAGACTTCCGCTAGATACGAAAATCTCCAGGTAAAAATACGACCGAGGTTGATGTTGCCGTCAAATAATAGCAGTTTGGATTCCAGGGAATTATTCAGGTCGGAACTGGCGTGATGGCTGGAATGGATGCCTTGTACTCGATCGAGTAAATTTTGATAGTTGCTAATAGTTGCTTGCTGGTATTGGAGGCGATGATTTTTATCGACTTGGTGCATAGTTGCGAGGGTTTCACACTCGTAGCCTGTGAAAACGAGGTCGCCTGTGGCATTTTCCACGATTCCCATTTTGGCAGGTTTGAGGTTGCCGCGCTGGTGGCAAAAGTTGAGTATTTGGCAACTGGGAACGATGCGAATGCGGAATCGATCGCTGAGGTATTCGGGTTGTTGGGGTGGGGTTTTGGCAGGGGTGTCAGTGATTTCGCTCATATCAAGGCTTGAGCCACGTGTTTTATCGGATGCTGTCTCGATGTGGGGAATAGAAATATTGTTTAAAGGTAAGGCGGCAAAGGGGATTTGATGCAGGGACAGGTGAGGAATTACAATCAGTTCTTTGATGTCCTTGAGATGTGACTCAATCAGTTTCTTGAGTTGCAGGCGGTTGGCAAGTTTTGGTAGAACCATGCTTATTCGCTTCAACCAAACGTTCTTGATTTTTAGCTTCATTTGGTTAGATTCTATATCGAATTGTTGTCGATCTAGTTTTCGCTCAGAACCTCCTGCTAATTTGACGGTAATATTTTCGGCTTTTATGTTGATGCTCTCAAGGTCATTTAATTTAATCTTGAGAAGTTTAGCTGCTACGAGAGCGGCCATTTTTTGGAGGTGATAGTAAGGTGTTAGCCAGTTATTTAATAGCCAATTTTGTAATTTTTTAAGTCCCTGACCTTCGCAGGTGTGCAGTTGTAGCGGTTGATTTGGCCGCAATATGAAAATGTGGGTATGCTTATCGGTGGTGTAAAAATTGAGGATGGCGGTTTCGGTATCGGGAATTAACTCTTGCATATTCTTGAAAGTGAGGAGTTCTGGTTGCAATTGACCCGCCAGAACTTGGTCTTTAGTGCGAATTTTCAGCCAAGTTTTCTGTTGTTCTGCTTCTAATTCTTGAATATTTTGGAGGATAGCATCGCCGTTGGGGGTTGGCTGGGGAGTGGCAGCAAGTGCTTTCACACTCTCATTTTCAGAGAAACGCAAACGATAGATTTGCTGTTGTAGGTCATAGTATTCTTCTACTTCGGGGGTAATTTCGCTTTTGGGGTAGAGGTCTTTACTAGCGAAGAATAAGTCGGCGAGGTGGCGGGAACGCGAACGCTCTGCGGTTTCAACGGCTTTATCGTATTGTTCGAGGTTAATGTAGCACTGAAGAGTATTGGTATAAACGGAGATAGCTTCTTTAATGATTTTTTGGCGACGTTTGTCGGTGGTCGCTCCTTGACGGAGATTTTCGACAGCTTGCATAGCTGATTCGTATCCTTTTAAGGCGAGTTTCCAGTCGCCTTTTATAATACCAATATGACCCAGGCTACGACCTGTTGTGAAGCATTCGACTGGCATAGTTTCAGGGGTGGCAATTTTGAGGCAGTCGCAAAAGTTCTTAATGGCTCTATCTGTTTGATCCCATAGCTGGTAAGCTAAGCCTAAATTTCCCAGAGCAGCCACTTCTCCTCTGCTATCTTTGATTTTCTGACTAATATCCAAACACTTTTCATAGTAGTGAATAGCTTGCTCGTATTGTTCCAAAAATTTGTAAGCCAAGCCTAAATTTCCCAGACAAGCTGCTTCCCCTCTACGGTCTTTGATTTTATGAGTAATGTCTAAAGACTTTTTGTAGTAATCAATTGCTTGTTCATATTGTCTCAGAGAGTTGTAAGCATTACCTAAATTGCCCAGAGAATTTGCTTGCCCTCCGAGGTCATTTATTTCCTTGCTAATTTCAAACTGCCGTTGGTGGCAATCAATCGCTTTTTCATATTCTTCCAGAGAGTCGTAAGCATTACCTAAATTGCCCAGAGAATTTGCTTGCCCTCTGGCGTCATTTATTTCCCTACTAATTTCAAACTGCTGTTTGTGGTAATCAATGGCTACTTCATATTGTCCTAAACAGTTGTAAGCACAGCCTAAATTTCCTAGAGAATTAGCTTTCCCTTTTCGGTCTGAGATTTTGTGACTGATTTTTAAAGACTTTTTGTGGTACTTAATCGCTTTTTTATATTCTCCATGCAAGAGGTAAGCAATACCTAGAGAGTTATAGGGATTCCATAAACTTTGAAAAGCAACCGCTTCCTTTTTACTATTTTTGATTTTTCGACAAATGCGTAAAGACTTTAGATAGTAACCTAGCGCTTCTTTGTTAGAGTTCTGAGAGTAGGAAGCATGACCTAAATTTACTAAACAACTAGCTTCTCCTTCACAATCGTAAATGGCTTTATATATGATAAGGCAGTTTTGCCAGCAATCAGAAGCAATGGTAAATTTTTGGCTGTGAAATTGCTTTTCTCCCCACTTGAATACAATATTTGCAGCCTTTTTTCTGATTTCGTTTGATTGCCGATCGCTACCAATAAATTCTCCGATCACTTGCAAGACAAGGTTTTTTAAACAGTTAGCCTCATTCTGGTCGCCGTTATCATCTGACTCTTTAATCAGTGCGATTATTGTTGCCAAAAGTTCTGGTTCCACCAACTCAGAATATTCTTTTAAGATTTGCTCTTCTTTGCCGCTAGTGCATTCGCGCATTTTTTTGATGAGTTGTAAATAGGCATTCATGCGATTGTCGTCCATTGTTATTTTTTGACCTTTTTTGTAATTGAGACTGTTACACCGAAGTTTATTGTTCCACTACCTGAAAATTTTTATAAAAAACGTGCCAATTGTCTTGCTGTTGCAATTGTTCAGATAACTCCTTAATTCGTTCAGCATTCAATTCTGGTAACGGTTCTTCTCGTTTTGGACTCAGCCAAGGTAATTCCAAATGTTTCTCAAAGACAATTGCTAAAAACTCTTCCTTTCCCGTTTGTTTAAATAGAAACTTTTGCCCGGTTTTCTCAGCCCAAGAATCCTTTTGGGGTAGCAAAAACTGGGGGGTTTTGATAATCGGGTTTATAGCATAACCGAAAGACGGACAATATACAATCACCCCCTGTTTGCTACGGTTAAACAACAGCAATTGATAATTAAGATATTCTAAATTAATCACCATCCAAAGCAACTTATGAGCAGAAATAGTTGGCGGAATCTCCGATGGTATTGGCGGTTCAAAATATGAACTTTTATCATTTCCTACTACCAGGGCTGCATCCTCATCCTCCTTTGTTAAAAACTTTAGCCAATTAGGAGAATCCTTAGATTGTTTCTGCTGCAAGAATTGCCAAAAGTTAGTTTGCAATGTTTTAAGATCGGTGATATTTGCGATGTGACTGACCAGTTCTTTATATTGCCGTTGGGATTGTTCGCTCAAATTTTTAAGGCGATCGAGAATAGTGTTATTATTTTCTAATAACTCCGTGATGCCAGTTTGCATCAACCCCATTTTCTGTAAAACCTCCTGAAAACCAGAATCAATTTGTCTGGCAACGCTTTTTAATTCCGCAGCGATTTCCTCTTGATTATTTTGAGACAACAATTCCAGCCGTTTCTCAAATTCATCTAAATTAAAATCTTTCGGAATTGCTGACGGGTTTTGCTGTTTAATTTCATCAAGCCGTTGCAATATTAGATTGTGATGTGCGTCAATTTGCGATCGCATCACCCCGAACAAATCCAAAACCATCCCGGCAAAAGCTTTTCCGTCCGATTGAAAATCCTCTTTCAGGACTTCCCGCAACGCTTTGGGGAAAATTTCATAAAGGCGAGTGGCAATATCAGTTATGACAGGTTGTGTCAAAGTCACTTCTGCTTCCGACTGCAAATAATTAAGCAACCTTTCCCACAAACTCATATCTAAGGCAGTTAGATTGGTAAAATATTCTGGGCGATTAGCAAAAAATTCTGTTAATTGTGATTCCTGAATAGGTGCATATTCCCCCGGTAAATCTTTAACTATATTTTCCCATTTTTCATCTGCCAGTTTCGCCATTTTTCGCAAGCTGGTTTTCGTTGCTTCTGGAAAATCTTGTGAGTTGACAGCAAGGACAATCACTGTGGCGATCGCTTTGCCTACGGTTTTTGTCAAATCATTATTTGTGAGAATATTTTTATCTTTCCCTTGTTCAGTTAAAATGTCGCTGATGTCATTTGTCACAATCCCACCAGCAACACTTGCTAAAATGCTTCCCACCACCGCAACGGGTACACTCACCACCGATATACCACCCAGTACGCTACAAACCGTCCCCACTGCCAAAGCTGTGCTAAACGTACCGAGGCGGATGTATGCCTGTTTTGTTAATTTTGCCGATTCCATAAGAGGTTAGTGGCTAAGCTTTGATGATTACCATAACAAAAATTTTTGCCTTGTTTGGTTGTTTGCACTATTGCATTAGTATGCAGTATAGCATATAGTTTAACTAATGCACCTGTATGCAAAAAGCTGGTTTTTGGGCAAACTTCATAAAATGTCAAAATATATATGTTGTCAAGCCTTGAGCCTGTATGGATGAAAACAAGACTGTGGCTATTAGAGTAGAAATGCCACCCGATCTGCGGAACCGATTTAAGTCAGCCGTCGCTAGGGAAGGTAAAAATATGAGGGATGTTTTGCTTGAATTTATGGAGGAATACGTCAATCAGGCTGAGCAACCCAAAATAACAGCCAGTCAAAACCCAAACAACACATAGCTGCTGCGTGCAGAAGTGGTGCGATCGCATACAGGGCAAAACATTGTAGTTTTTAAACTGTAAGGGAACAGAGCAGTGAGGAGCGATCGCCTACCGAACCCAAAACCAGAAAACGTCCACTATGTCACAAACCCCGAACTCTGTGAAAAGATGGGCGAAAAATACAACTGGCGGTTAAAAGAAATCCGAGTCAGCCGCAACAGCCCTCCTGATGTGGCCTGCGTGTTTGATGGAGAACAAACCTCGTTTCAGGATACATGGCAAGATTACCAAGATTAAAGCAAAGGGAGGAAAGATGGCCAAAAAAATCTGGATTGTCTACAAAGCCGAAACCATGAGTGCTCCCGGTTGGGAAGAACGCCAGCTTATGCCGAGGGGCGGTTTAACTGATATTCTGTGGGAAAACTGGAGTTGGGAAGAAAACCCAATTCTTCCCCAGCCTGGAGACAGAACCCGCGACTACGACAATCTATCCGACTCCGGTAATGGAGTAACTCACGGGAAAGATGGAGATTGGATAGTTACTGGCGTTCACCAGTTTTCTTCCTTTGATACTGACTTGCGAATTGTGCTGTGCTACTGTTCTTTCCAACCGATTACTTCTGATTGGGAAGCGCTGCAACCGGGTGAGTCTGTGAATCAGATGTTGGCAACTGTCGAGCAATATTGAGTTGATAAAAGTTCGATCGCGTCTGGAGTAATTCAGACGCTTTGTTTGAATGTAAATATGTCCGCTACTCTTTCACCACCTCAACCAAATCTTCCACCATCACGTCAAACGTCCGCGCCAACTTTAGCAAGCACGTAAAATCAACCATTGCCATCCCCGGAGAACGCGAATAGGTTGTGAGAGTGCTGTATATCACTCCCGATCGATCCGAAACTTCTTTCAACGTCCAACCCTTCTCGGCCGCAAATTCTCTCACCCGCAATCTAATTAAGCCCATTGACAGAAAACCAGATTTAGTTTTTAAGGATTTTATCGTAAAGGTCGATCGACTATTCCTGCACAATGTCGTACAAATCTTCAATCATCACATCGAATGTTCTGGCTAACTTGTGCAAAGCCGTTACGTCAATCGTTGCTAATCCGGGCGATCGCGCGTAGGTTCTCAGGGAACTGTACACCACTCCAGAGCGATCGGACACTTCTTTGAGCGTCCAACCCTTCTCGTCCGCAAATTCTCGAATCCGCAATCTAATTAAACCCATTGACAAACAACTAGATTTAGTTTACGATAATTTTGTTGTAAAAAGCGATCGCCCCAACGTCTGGAAAACTGAAAGACGATCGCCTGTTCAAATCAAATTCTTGCTTTCAAGGAGGTCAACTACCCGCTTTCCGAGAGTTCAAACACCCGTAAACGACAGGTCAACTACTCATCTCAAACGACAGGTCAACTACTCATCTCAAACAATTACAGACTATGTTAGCAAACTTTTCGCGGAAATCAACCCCCGTTCATCCCTTGAGTCGGTTTGCGACTAAAGAGTCGATCGCGCGTCTCCTCAAAATCAAGGTAGAACAAATATATCGCATCGAGCGGTGGCGGCACATCCTTTACGTGCACGCCCAAGGAATGAGTCGCTTTGTCAGCTACGCCGACTTACCGCCAATTTTGGGAGTAGAATCGCCCAAAGGTTTAGATTTTGGTTACTGGAAGCGGCGGATGGCCAGCAAGAAAGAGAGAAATGCACCGGATTTTTGGGTGGATTTCTATGCACAGAAATTTCATCAAGCTGTATCGGTTCCTGAATTGTTCGACTGGGGGCGATTGGTGGGAGTGATTAAATTTATGTTGCCGCAAATCGCCGTTGAGTCGCTGCGGAATGTTTACGCCCAGGAAAAATACGTGCTGGAACATTTCTAATTTGTAGCACAACACTTCAGACTCGGGCGATCGCTAAAATATAATTGGACTACCTACAATATGCCTCCAAAACAAGCAAAGGAAAAAAACAATGACAACTGAACGCTGGACAGACGCAATGATCGATAATTTGGCTTCCACTGTTGAGGATTTGTCTTCCACAGTTGAGGATTTGTCTTCCACAGTAGATCGAACGACTCAGAATATCGAACAAACTAACCGCAATGTCGATATGCTTGTAGGTGCTGTTAATGCTCTTTTAGAAAGAGACAGTCAACGGGACGAAGAAATGCGGCGGCGGAATGAGGATTTTCAACAGTACAAATTAGAAAACGACCAGAGATTTAATACCCTGCTCGAAGAAGTCAGATTTTTAATCAGAAAACTGGGAGAAAATCAATAAGATATACTTTGTAGAGTTCGCACTCCGCGCCTTACCTGTAGCAATATCTGTTCAAATCATCCCCACAATTCCCACGGCATCAGCGATAATAGTATCAGCTAACTATCGAAAATCGAGGCAACACCTATGCTCGCGACTACCAGCGAATTACCCAAAATCGAGGAAACTGCTCTGCTCGCGACTGCCACCGTACAGGATAATCTTACCATAGAAGACTTCATGGCTAATCCGCCCAAGAATATGGAATGGGTGGACGGACAACTCGTCGAGAAAAATGGAGTTACGGTCAAACATAGTAAAATTCAATCGAGGTTGAGTTTTACTTGGGCAAATTACATGATTTTCAGCAAACAGGGAGGTGAAGCTTATATTTCACCACCTTGCCGCACAAATCGACAAGTTCGCCGCCCCGATGTAGCTTATCTAACACCCGAATTAGTCGCACAATTCGGTGATGTTCCAACTTTGCCACAAAGTTTTCCTTTAATTGCCGAGATAATTTCACCCACAGATATTGCTGAAGATGTATTTCTCAAAGCACAGGAATATTTAGCATCTAGCTGTCAGGAAGTGTGGCTGGTTTTCCCGGAAAGTCATTTAGTATTCGCGGTGACACAAAATCAAATCTTGGGATTTCGAGCGGGCGAAACAGTTAGCACTCAACAAATTCTCGCAGGTTTTACCATTGCCGTCGATGAATTGTTAGCTTAAAATATTAAATTATTAGACAAATGATTCTTTGAGTCCGTGCACCATCCGGACTTGGTTTGTCGAGCATGGGAATTATCTTGTCCGAAAATTATTATTCTGCGCGCATTCTCAAATCAAATTGCTACAATATTTTTAACATGACTTACTCATTCAGGCCAAAGAAACCGGGTTTTTTACCTAATCTGTCGATTACAATCTAGGATTTTCGTAAAAACCCAGTTTCTGACTGCGCGAAGGCCAAAGAAACCGGGTTTTTTACCGAATTTGTCGATTACCATCAAGGATTTGCGTAAAAACCCGGTTTCTGACTACCCCTCCGTAAGTCCTATTTAGTAATAATTCGGAGCAAATCGCCATGTCAGACGACTTTTCCCTCGACGACCTTTTAAATAGAAGTTACGATGCGTTCAAAGACGCAGAAAATGATGTGGGACAGTGCAATGTTTTAGTCATCGGCAAAACCGGAGTAGGCAAAAGTACCCTGATCAATTCGGTTTTTCGCCAGCGCTTAGCAGAAACCGGAGTCGGCCGTCCCGTCACTCACGGCATCCGCCAATATACCAAACCGAATTGTCCAATTACAGTCTACGATACTCCCGGACTCGAACTCAATGCCGAACAAATTAAAGTTATTCAGCTCAACGTTGCTAAACTAATTGAAGACCAAAGACTGCTGCACCCCAAAGAACACATTCACGTCATCTGGTACTGCATCAATCACAGCGCCAATAGAATAGAATCTGTGGAGGAAAGCTGGCTAAAAGAAATGGAAGTCAAAGAGGTATCAGTTCTTTTAGTGCTGACTCAGACGACATCTAAAAAGCCGAGCGAGTTTTTCAAGCAACTGGAACACATGAATTTGCCAGTCAGTCAAATCATCCCCGTCATGGCTGAACCGGAAGAAATTGATGAGGATTATACAGTAAAATCTCACGGTTTAGACAAGTTGGTAGATGCAACTTTTCAATTGCTGCCGGAAGTAGCGAAAAAAGCCTTTGTTAAAGAACAAATTGCCAATATTGGACTCAAATCTGATATGGCATTTAAGTATTTAAGTGCCTATGTTGCCGGTTCTGCGATTATCGGTGCAACTCCTGTGCCGTTTGCTGATGCGCCAATTTTGATGACGATGCAAACGGCAATGATTGCTAATATTACTGTGATTTTTGGAATGCCATTTGATAAGGGATTTATCTCGGCGATGCTATCTGCTATTAGCGGTGCTGGTGGGGTAACTGCTGTTGGTAGAAGTATTGTGACTAATTTGATTAAAATGATTCCGGGTGCGGGTACAATTGTCGGTGGTGCTATCTCCGGTGCAACGGCGGCTACTCTGACGCTGGCTCTTGGTTTGGCTTATATTGAAGTGCTAAAAGTTTATATGAAAGCTCAAGTTAATGGTGAACAGCTTTCTTTACAGCAGTTGACTAAGATGTTTGTGGATTTGTACAAGGATTATGCGTCGTCGGGGCGTAAAACTTTGAAGGATGAGAAGCAGAATCAACCACAGCCACCGAATCAAATTAATATTGAGTAGATTGGGAATTGGGCATCGGGCATCGGCCAAAGAGGGCATTGGGCATTGGGCATTGGGCATTGGGCATTGTTATTTTTTAGTTCCCATAACTCATTACCAATTACCCATTACCAATTATCCATTACCAAAGATTGATATATAGCCTTTCTCAGAAAGATGAGGTATGACTGACAGCTTATATAATCGCTTAAACTAAGAGGGCCCAAGCCCAACAACGTACCTTATCTTTTTGAGAACCGCTATAATATTATTGAATTCTGCAAAAGGGAGTCAATGGCTATGGTAATGACAGCCGTTTTATCAGAAAATGTTTCTCTAGAAGACTTCATCGCTAGTCCGCCCGACGATATGGAATGGGTGGACGGGCAAATATCGGAGAAAAATGGCATGACAGTAAAACACAGTCGAATCCAATCTAGACTAGATTTTTCTTGGAGAAGTTACAAGATATCTAGCGGACAAGGGGGCGAAGTTTATACGGAAGTTCCTTGTCGCACTGACGGGCGAGTGCGCCGCCCTGATGTTGCTTATCTGACTGCTGAACTTGTTGCTGAATATGGCGATGTTCCTACTTTTCCTCAAAGTCCGCTGTTAATTGCTGAAATTGTTTCTCCTACTGATATGGCGGAAGAGATTTTTTTGAAAGCAGAAGAGTATTTGGATTCTGGTTGTCTGGAAGTTTGGATTGTTTTTCCTGAAAGTCGCTGGATTATGATTGTGACTCAATCTCAAAAGTTGACTTTTAATCTGGGTTCTACAATCAGCACTCAGCTTGTGTTGGCTGGTTTTAGTGTTGCTGTTGATGAGTTGTTGGGTTGATGGCAAATATTATATGATTTATAAAAAGCTGCTATCCAAAATAAGTATTGTTTTTGTCTCCACCCTTGTATATAAGGTGCGTCGCTATGAGATTATCGAGATTATTTAGGGATTTTATCTTAGCGACACACCCTACAATTACTACTTTGATTGATAGAAAGACCGCAGATAAAAGCCGATAAATACAGGCAAGCGCAGATATTTTTAAGATAGCCAAGCTTGGGAATGGAATGCAAGTCGTCTATTGAATAACCCAGGTGCGTCGCTAGGAGATGGTCGATATTTAGTTAGAGATTGTTTATGGCGACGCACCCTAGGACTGGACGGTTTGGACAAGAAATCATTAAAAAAATCTAATATTTCGCGGCTAACTGCTTGACAAGATGGCTTTTTATTGCATTATTTTTTAAGAAAAATTACCAGCCACATAAAAAAATGTAAATTTGCACAAAGTCACTAATAGGGGTAAAATACTGATTGCTTTGTTTCCAAATCTACCGTAGATTCGAATTGGGAATTAAAACCAATAATTGAAATATGTCTCAAACTTACACTGTTGAATTACTCCACCAAGGCAGCACTTATACCGTAGAAGTACCGGAAGATCAACCAATTCTGCAAACTGCGATCGCTGCGGGGATTGATTTGCCCAACTCTTGCAATTCGGGGGTTTGTACTACTTGCGCTGCTAAGGTGGTTGAGGGTCAACTCAAGCAGGTTGATTGCATGGGGGTTAGTCCCGAACTTCAGGCTGAAGGTTATGTGTTGCTTTGCGTTTCTTTTCCCCGATCGAATTTGAAGATAGAAACCGAAAAAGAAGACATTGTTTACGATCGCCAGTTCGGTAAATCCTAGGACTAAGCTAAAATTTACGTAAGTACCTAAGTACCGATCGCGGTAAAACCACTATGGCTCGCCCTATGACCACCCATTTTATTTCCGCAGAAGTTGACCTCCGCGACACCGCCGAAGAACTCCACTCAGCTATTGAAATTGAACTGCAAAAGCACGGCGAACCCCTGCGCTGGGCCGTCACAGATGTGGATGTCGATCGCCAAAAAGCTCTGGTAGAAGGCTACGTGCTCGTGGAAGCATCCCCGGTAGCAGCGTGAACCCCCGCCCTTTGACAGTGGTTTTGATAGTCCCCACAGGCGTTGGAGCCTCGATCGGTGGGTTTGCAGGGGATGCGCTACCTGTGGCTAGGGCGATCGCCCAAATCTCCGACACCCTGATCACTCACCCCAATGTCCTCAACGGCGCTCAACTTTATTGGCCGATACCAAACGCCCTCTACGTCGAAGGTTACGCCCTTGACAAATTTGCCGCCGGATGCTGGGGCCTGCAACCGGTACATCAAAATCGCATCGGCTTAATCATGGATTGCGCGATCGAACCCGAGTTACAATTGCGCCACTTGCAAGCCGTTGATGCTGCTAGAGCTACATTGGGTTTGAAGGTAACTGATTGTATTTTGACCGATCGCCCTTTGCAAGTAGAATTACGCATTTCTGAATCAGGGGCATCCTGGGGGACGATCGGCAATCCCGACAGTTTACTGCGCGCCGCCGACAAATTGATCGCACAAGCCAAAGTCCAGGCGATCGCAGTTGTCGCCAGATTTCCCGACGATGAAGGTAGCATCGCCCTGGAAAACTACCGCCGCGGTAAAGGAGTTGACCCCCTCGCAGGCGCGGAAGCAGTCATCAGTCACCTCATCGTCAGAACGTTTAAAATCCCCTGCGCCCACGCCCCCGCCCTGTCTGCGCTTCCCCTCGATCCGCACCTTTCCCCGCGATCGGCTGCGGAGGAAATCGGGTATACTTTTTTACCTTGCGTGCTCGCGGGGCTGAGCAAAGCACCGCAGTTTGTCACTCCTGCTGTGGGGGAGGCATCTTGCTTACCACAGGTATTGGGCGGGCAAGATGCGCGCACCACAAAGGCATTGGGCGGGCAAGATGCCCACCCCACAAGAGAGAACTTCCATGCAAACAGGCGAGATTTCGAGTCCCAGGGTTTGTGGGCCGATCGAGTCGATGCGGTGGTAGTACCCGCCACAGCGTGCGGTGGCAGTGCTATTCTGAGTTTGAGCGGGCGATCGACAGTACAAATCATCGCAGTGGGTGACAACAAAACTCAAATGCAAGCTTCCCCAGAAAAACTCGGAATCAAAGCTTTGCAGGTAAACTCGTATTTAGAGGCGATCGGCGTATTGGTCGCTTTGCGGGCCGGCATCAGTCCAGCTTCCTTGGGTGCAGACATCTCCTCCCTGCGGTGTTTGTCTGACTCCATTAAACAAATCTAACAATCTAAAACCTAAAATATAAACTTGATTAAGTGGCAGAAAAACTTCCCGAAACTCCCGACATTGAACCGTTGACTCGCACTCAAGTTTTAGTAGCAATGGGCGTGACAGCAATTATGTTGCTGGCGGTAGCTAAATTGTGGTTGCTATTTGGATCGGTATCGCTTTTGCCAGTCAAATTGAGCGTCATGGATTTGTTCAAAGGATTTGCGATCGGACTGGCAATTACAGGCGGTAGTGCGATCGTATACCAACTCTGGCCGGGTTATCGCCGGAGTGCAGACATTTACTTAGAAGTAGTGCTCAAACCTTTGTTTTGGCCGGATTTAATTTGGCTTGGATTGCTGCCGGGACTTAGCGAAGAATTGCTATTTCGAGGCGTGATGCTGTCTGCTTTGGGATTGAATGTGACCGGTTTAGTTTTATCGAGTTTTTGTTTCGGAATTCTGCACTTGGGAGGAATGGATCAGTGGCCTTATGCTGTTTGGGCGACGGCGGTGGGATTGTTGCTGGGTTACAGTGTGTTAGCGACTGGCAATTTGTTAGTACCAATTACTGCTCATGTCTGCACGAATTTGATTTCTAGCTGTGTTTGGAAGTGGGAACACAGTATGGTGAAGCGGTAGGGCGATCGCACGGATTAGTTTGTAGTGAGGACTTCAGTCCGCAGAAATCAGAGGACTAAAGTCCGAAGGATCGAACCTTTTTTATTAGTTTGTAGTGAGGACTTCAGTCCGCCAGAAATCAGAAGATTAAAGTCCGAAGGATCGAACCTTTTTTATTAGTTTGTAGTGAGGACTTCAGTCCGCAGAAATCAGAGGACTAAAGTCCGAACGATCGAACCTTTTTTATGATGTAATTTACGAGACACACTCAATTGACTTTTGATATATTGAAACCGCCGAATCCGGTTTTTGTTAAGGCAATTGATAACTGCTCGATCGCACAATCAATTCACCTTGCGCTGGGTTGCGGCTGAAAATAAAAGCTCCTTCTTGAGTTTCGCCGCTTGACAAAAAATCGATTTGCTGGTCGCCGGATTCCAAGACTTCGCCGCCCGCGCGGAGTTCGGCAATAACTTGCACTGATTCGGCCGTTTCGCCGCCAGTGTTAGTAACTGTAAACGGCACGTAAAATTGCCCTTGGGTTTCGCGAATGGGCTCGTTGCGAGTCACAGAAATCACCGGAGGTTCCTGTTTTTTAGTCGCCCAGTTGTAGAGTACGAGTCCGGTGATGATAGACAGGATGAAACAGGCGATCGCAAATGTCACCCATTCAGCAAAAGTTCTTTTTTGTGGCTGTTCGTTATTACTTTCAGCCTTACTTTCCGTCATACCGCTAACCTCCCCGCAGCGCCCCCAATTGTCGCCGGCAATCCCAATACTAACGTATAGCTCAACCAAATCGACCACGGATCGTCAAAGCTGAGTTTGTGGAAGAAAAACAGCATAAATGCAGAAGCCGCCAGCGATACTAAGTACGCCATCACAGTTTCGCTGAGGGGACGCTGAAAAATTCCTCGCTGCTGCTGGCGTTTTGCTTGATAAGTAAAGTCGGCTGCGAATACAATACCGTAGGAAATTAGCAGCGAAGCGGCGATAATTGCTAATTGCCAAGGTGGCGAAATAGCTGCTGCTAGCATGGGAATTTCGTCGGTAGGGGCGATGTTGAAAGCAATGATCGCAGCGCCGATTAAAGTAGCGCCGATATCTGCTAAAGTTGGGTTAATCGCAGGTTCGCTGTCGCTGTCTGAGCTTTGATAGCGATCGCCGCTCAAGAAACCGTTTGCTAGGGCCACTCCCAAAGAAAAAGGCAGCCCTTCAAAGATGATTTTCCCCAAAGTTTCTTGCAGCGGTGTCTCCGGCGTAATTTCCCTGAGTAAAAACAGGACAAAAGCCGCGCAGACAATGCCAATGGCGATCGCTTCTACGGTATCCATTGCAGCGTCTCGCCAGCGGATGTCCTTGGTTTTGCGAAAACCTTCAGTGCGAGTCAGCAAGAAAACGGCGATCAAAGTAGTTGCGATCGCGATCGACATTTGCGCTGGTTTAGTAGAGGAACCTATCCACCAAACCTCCATCGTATACAGCAGCGGAATCCCGAACAAAAATCCGCCCGATGCACCTCGAATGATATCGTTTAGTTCGTTAAACCACGGATTTTTACGGTGTTTTTTTGCCTTGTTCATGTTTGAGTCAAAACGCGCCTCTAAAAATTGGAAAATCAACTCTTTTTAAACATTTTTCAAAAGAATACCATATTTATGGTATTCTTTCTCTAACTCGGGACGTAAATTTGATATTATATCATATCCAATTACCTGCCATAAAAACGGTTTGTAGTGAGGACTTTAGTCCTCATAATCAGAGGACTAAAGTCCTCACTACAAACCAATATACATGATATAATTGATAAGTTGGCATATTTCAAATATTGTCATAGATAGCATCTTCCTCGCTGTAGCCAGCTAATAATTGCTCAGCAGCAAGACGATGCCAAGCAGCATTTTCCTCTTCGGTGTCCGTTGTATCTTCCACCAAAACAATAACCCTGACTTCTTGGTTAGCTGCCAAGTATTTTAAGAGGGTATCGGGAAATTCGATTTTCCCTTCATCTGTGACTTTTGCAGGAAACTCGTAGGCTTTCATGATTGTTAGATCGGGTTTTTTACAACATTACACAGTTGGTGATTTAGTTTCTATTTGCTTAACTTGGTTTTGCAACCTTTCAACTTCATCAATTAACTGCAACACTGTAATTGCAATATCTGGTCTAACTTCTGGTTCGGCACTATTGTCAATCTGTGAATGCGCCCAATCTTGCAGTTGCTTTAACTTTCTTAGTTTGCTAAAGACAGGATTGCCATCATGTTCAGCAATACTCGCAACTTCCTGACTAAATGCAGCTAACCTAGCAAATAGTTCATCCTTGCACGAACCTGCCAAAATGCGCCCATCAACTGTGTAATGTACCAGATTAGGAGCAGTGAATGTCACATGAGGCTTATCTAAAAAGTTATTATCTAAACCTTGCGATGAATCAAAAATTTTGCAAACACTCTTTAATGTTTGTGTGAATTGTTCCTGTTCTTCAACTGTCAGCGGACGCTCAAACAACACACTATGAGTATGTGCAGTAATGCCATTATCTGTAGTTGTGCGATTTGTAGAACGAATTGTTAAATCGTTAAAGTTGTATTTTTTTTTCATTTATCCTGCTTCCTGGTAAGGTTGAAAGTCAGCTTTTTCATTTAAAAATTCAAAGGCATTAATTGAAAACCATATTTGTTGTGCGGAGAACATCACATTGGCAATTGGCTCAATTCTAGCTTCTCCTCTATCCAGCAGATAGTTTAATTCTACCACAGGCAAAGACATTTCAATAACTGTGCAGCCTAACGCCTCCAAACCTGGTGATAGGGCAGCAAAGAACCAGGCTACTTCTGGATCTAACGCAGCATACCAACCTTGACCTAATTGTACAGGCTGAGTTTGCAAAGCTAGCAAGCGAGATCCATTTAACCCGTTATTCAAAATATCCAATGCACTCTCAATATCTGTACCGTGATAGATTGTTACGATTGCCATAACTATGCCTTGAATAAGTGTGGTTATTCGCAATCGTCTCATAATGTTTGTTGCTAAACAACGATATTTTTTTTCGTTCGCTCGTGGTTAGGCATGAGTGTCCAACAACAGCCTCATTCCATGTACTCCTTAAATTCTTGGCTCTGCTGAGTTTGTGGTGATAAACAAACCGCATATCCTTGCTCAAACGGCATCACAGAATCGCCAATAGTTGTCTCTGATACCGTATCCACCGTAAATCCAAACCATGCCTTTAGCACTTCCTGCTTTCCGATTGGGTTTAGCTTGTTTGGGAATTCCTACCAATTTTACAACAGGCTGGTTATCCTGAGTAATCGCAACTTCTTCTCCTCTCATCGCCGCTTCGATCAATTCCAGAAGTTTTTCTTTGGCTTCAACAATGTCTACTTCATACATAACTTGTGCCTCCTTAATATCAATTTACAACATCACCATTCTCACTCAATTCGATAAATCTTCTGACTCCAAATCAATCGAGGGCAACTCCATATCATCCGACTGCAACTGAGCCGGAGTAGCCGGAATTGCCGCAATAATTGCATCGATTACTCTAGCCACGGGAATAATTTCCATCCCCAAATCTGGCACGGGTTGATTCTTTGGAATAATTGCCC
Source organism: Microcoleus sp. PH2017_12_PCY_D_A (assembly GCF_020738565.1). Classification (NCBI taxonomy): domain Bacteria; kingdom Bacillati; phylum Cyanobacteriota; class Cyanophyceae; order Oscillatoriales; family Microcoleaceae; genus Microcoleus; species Microcoleus sp. PH2017_12_PCY_D_A. The sequence goes on from NZ_JAEQCI010000034.1 coordinate 53,251, forward strand.
TTTTGAACCCCAACTTAGCCGCCTCCCTCAGCCGCAATTCTAATTGAGCAACTGGCCGCACCTGTCCTCCCAAACCGACTTCACCCAGCAAGACAGTGCGCGCATCAATTACCCGATCGCGAAAACTGGCCACCACCGCGATCGCAACTGCCAAATCCGCCGTCGGTTCCTCCACCTTCAACCCGCCCACCGACGCCACAATCGTATCCAACTTAGACAAAGGAATCCCCACCCTTTTCTCCAAAACCGCCAAAATTTGCTGCAATCTAGAATTGTCCACACCAGTAGTAGAACGGCGCGGCGAACCAAAACTCGCAGGGCTGACTAACGCCTGAATTTCTACTAAAATCGGTCGAGTTCCTTCGCAAGCAACCGTCGTCGAAGTACCGGGCGAAAATTCATCTTTATTGCCTAAAAACAACTCCGACGGATTGTCTACTTCTCGCAAACCGTGTGCTACCATTTCAAAAACACCGATTTCGTGAGTCGCACCAAAACGGTTTTTCATCGATCGCAAAAGCCGGTGAGAAGCAAAGCGATCGCCCTCAAAATAAAGTACAGTATCTACCAAATGCTCCAAAACCCTCGGCCCCGCCAAAGCTCCATCCTTCGTAACGTGACCGACAATAAATAAAGTAATATTTTCCCTTTTCGCCACCTGCATCAAAGCCGAAGTACATTCCCGCACCTGAGCCACCGAACCCGGAGCCGATGTTAAACTAGCAAAATAAATAGTTTGGATGCTGTCAATCACCGCCACATTCGGTTTCAGCGCTTCCAACTCCCGCAAAACAACTTCTAAATCCGTCTCGGGAAGTAAATAGAAATTCTCCGCTGAGTTGTCTTCCAAATCAGTTTTAACTTCCCCGTTGCTGCCAGATTTATGTCCGCCGTTGCTTGACAAATCGACCGGATTGGCCACGCCCAAACGCTGCGATCGCAACTTCACCTGCTGACCGGACTCCTCCGCACTCACATAGAGTATTCTATCCTTGCGCGCCAACATATTCGCCACCTGCAACAGCAGCGTCGATTTCCCGATTCCCGGTTCCCCGCCAATCAACACCAGCGAGCCCGGAACAATTCCGCCTCCCAAAACTCGATCGAGCTCCCCGAAACCAGAAGGCCAGCGAGACTGAGTTTGGTCAGCAATCTGCGATAATCTAAAAGATACCCTTGGTTGACCCTTCGACTTATCAGGAGGCGAACCGCCAACTGTCTTAGTTGTCACCCCAGTTAAACCACCCCGTGGCACACCAGCAGTAGACTGCTCTACCTGCTCGTCAAAAGAATCCCACTTCTGACAGCTAGGACACCTGCCAAAATATTGTGGTGAATCATAGCCGCATTCCCGACAAATATATTGTATTCGAGGTTTAGGCATTGTTTACTATCATAAATAGTCACCCTAACATTTAGAAAAGTCTGAGTTAAAGCAATTATCAAGCTTTCAGACCGATCGCACACATGATTCAATCTGTATCTTCTATGATAGGGTACAAAAAATTAACATTATCTGAAATGTAACTTAAGGAGTGCTCGGTAACTTGGAAAACCATAAAGAAAAAATTCTGGTAGTCGATGACGAAGCCAGTATCCGCCGCATTCTGGAGACTCGCCTTTCCATGATTGGCTACGATGTCGTCACCGCTGCTGACGGCGAAGAAGCTCTCGAAACATTTCGCAACACCGAACCCGACTTAGTAGTTTTGGACGTGATGATGCCGAAGCTCGACGGTTACGGCGTCTGTCAGGAGTTGCGGAAAGAATCAGACGTACCCATCATCATGCTAACCGCTTTGGGAGACGTAGCCGATCGCATCACCGGTTTAGAATTGGGCGCCGACGATTACGTCGTCAAACCCTTCTCTCCCAAAGAGCTCGAAGCCCGCATCCGTTCAGTCCTGCGCCGGGTTGACAAAAACGGCGCGTCAGGCATTCCCAGTTCTGGAGTCATCCACGTCACCAACATTAGGATTGACACCAACAAGCGCCAAGTTTACAAAGGCGACGAACGAATTCGGCTCACCGGCATGGAATTCAGCTTGTTAGAGCTGCTTGTCAGCCGTTCTGGAGAGCCTTTTTCGCGATCGGAAATTTTGCAAGAAGTTTGGGGATACACGCCAGAACGCCACGTAGACACCCGCGTAGTGGACGTTCACATCTCGCGGCTGAGGGCTAAGTTGGAAGACGACCCCAGCAATCCCGAATTAATTCTCACCGCCCGCGGCACCGGCTATCTATTCCAGCGCATTGTCGAAATTGGGGAAGTTGGTTGACAGTTGACCTGGGACAGTTGACAGTTGGCAATTGGCAATTGGCAGTTGTTAAATTACCAACTACTAATTATAAAACTTAAGCACGGGTATCCAGAAACCGGGTTTTTCAACCAAAATATTTGGTTAAAACCCTCAATCTCGGTAAAAAACCCGGTTTCTTGGTCAGTGAGTACATCAGGCCTAAATGACTAATAAATGACTAATGATATCATCTCCGATCGATTACCATAACAAAAACGATTCGGTTCGTAGTGCGTCCTGGTGTCCGCAGAATAAGAGCGGACACCAGGACGCACTACGAACCTTAATGCTAAGTCACGACTAATGACAAAATCCGATCCAAATAAAGTTTTGCGGCAATTACCCTTAGTTGCGGGAGGGTTAGCAGGTACGCTGCTGATGGTCAACCGCTTGCTGACTCTTCAAATTACAGACTCTCAAACTCGATCGGACGTTTTGGGAGTAATTATCAGCGCCCTGCTGATTTTAACAGGTTTGCTGTGGCAACAGGTGCAAGCGCGATCGCCCGATTCCGTACAGCTTGTCGGCGAAGAAGGTTTTGAGTTTCCGCCGGATTTGCCCGATGCCGTCAAGCTAGAATTAGCCTGGGCGTCGCGCTTGCTGTTGACAAATACCGCCACAAGGGCGATCGTCATTGTATATCGAGGAAAAGTTTTATTGAGGCGCGGCATCTTAGGCATCAATCCCCAAGTCAAACCCGGGCCAATTTTGCAGCGAGTGCTCGACAAAAACAAACCAGTTTATTTAGTAAATCTGAACATCTATCCCGGCAAAATCGAATTCGACTATTTGCCAGAAAATACCCAAGGAGTCATCTGTCAGCCATTGGGCAGCCAAGGAGTTTTAATTTTAGGTGCTAACGCGCCGCGCAGCTATACCAAACAAGATGAAAACTGGGTAGAAGGCATTGCCGAAAAACTAGAAAATACCCTCAGCCAGCATTTAAATTCTTAACCAATTCTACAATCTACTGTAAAACTCAAAAGTGACAAAAAAAACTGGTTGGAAAAATTGGAGAATGTTGCTCGGTATTAGTTCTCTGGTGCTGGCAGTATTGATTAGCATATCTGGTTTTTTAGGAGATGAACAAGCTAACTTGCGAGCCACTTGGGAAACTGATGTGCCAACCCACAAAATCCCTTTTTTTTACTGGGCAGTGCTTTTTTACAACTATACAGGTATACTACTGACTGGCATAATTTTCCTGGTGGTGTCGATACTCATTCCTCTTTCGCATTATTCTGAAGTAACGAAGGAAACAAAGTCCCTAGCCTTTACTAGCGCTGCTGCAATTGGGATGTCTTTGGTAGCTTTGACGATCGCAGTGTATAGTGCTTTTTCACTGATATTTGTCAGCTATCATCATGTTAGCAGTGCAGAGTTTGACGGCGACAAATACAACTTAGGCTTGATCTCGTCGCTTGGTAGCGATTCTTTTGTCGTCATTGGCAAATGCGATCGCTTCAATATCCGCTGTGATTGCTACGGGGTTAGCCGTTTAGACACTGGAGAGTATGACGAAACTTCGGCAACTGCCAGCCTTGAACGAGATGTGAAAACACAAATTATTTATATCAATACTCAAAGTTCGACTATGCCAATCGATTGCCAACCGTAAAATCTACTAAAATCCACTATAAAATTCAAAAATGACACAAAAAATTGACAGCCAAAATAAGACCATGTTGCTCGGTATCGGTGCTCTAGCGATCGCAGTTTTGCTCATCGTATCGGGGTTTTTAGGACAGGAACCAGGTCGCTTGCAAGGCAATTTAGACTATAGGCCAAGCGACAAGATTACTGTTTTTTACTGGGCCGTGCTTTTTTATAGTCATGTAAACCTACCACTAGCTGTCATAATTTTGTTGCTGGTGTCGATCCTTGTATTTCGTCTGTTGGAGGAACTAAAGCAGAAGATATTTTCCTTTGCTACCTTGGCTGCAATTGTGTTGTCTGTGCTAGCTGCCGCAATCCCATGGTTCAGTGTTCTTTTCTTTGGCGAGTACGAGCACGCTACCAGTGCAAAGTTTGGCTGGGACAGATACAATTTAGGCGTGAGTAAAGCAATGGACGGCGATAATTTTTATGTCGTTGGAAAATGCGATACGATCGGTATCATTTGTGATTGCTATGCCGTAGCTCCTGTAATCCATAATTACCACGAGAAACCTTCAAGAGTTCTCAATCTTGAACAGGATGCTAAAACAAAAGTTATTTATATCAAGTATCAAAATAAGAGAATTCCTATTTCAAAGTAGCGCCGATTAGAAGCTGCGATCCTCTTTATATTAATCGGTTCTTAGTAGGGACACGGCACTGCCGTGTCCCTAAAATCGGAGATGGTTAACCAGGCGGATTTGGTATAATCCGGGTAAGATATCACGCTCAGATTGTGCGGAAATCACCAACACCAATTAGGCTGGCGCTGACTCCAGTTAGCGAAGCAATAACTTCTCCACTTCCTTTGAATTTAATCAGCGCATTGTTATTGTTCTGACTAATTTCTAACTGGTTAAAACTCAAAACTCCCGACAATCCGATGAAATCTTGACCTTTCACAAAATCAGAGACAATATCAAATCCTCGATTCAATCCGATGACAAAAATGTCATTACCCAAACCGCCAATCAAACTATTATTCCCTGAACCTCCAAACAAAATATCATTACCTTCGCAACCAAAAAGCGTGTCATTTCCTAAATCTCCATAAATCGAATCATTGCCCTTACTACCGTCAATTAAATCATTGCCTTGACCCCCATAAAGTAGGTCATCTGCTGCACCGCCGCACAAAGTATCATCTCCAAGTTGTCCGAAGAGAGTATCATTGCCTTCGCTGCCGAGAATTACATCGTTTGCTTTACCGCCGAATAAGGAATCGTTTCCTTTGCCGCCGTCGATCAAGTCATTGCCTTCATTGCCAAAGATTAAGTCATCATCTTCTTTGCCGTTTATTGAATCATTGCCCTTATTCCCAAAGATAACATCTTGACCCACACCGCCAATAATGATGTCGTTTCCTTTGCCACCGAATAGGATATCGTCTCCCTTGTCGCCGTCAATGAAATCGTTGCCTTCATTGCCGTTGAAGATATCATTAAATTCACCACCAAATAGATTGTCGTTGCCAGTCAAAGCATCGAAGATATTAGGGTTGTTGATGCCAAAATATGAGTCGTTTTTGGGAGTACCAATTAGCCGAACACCACCATTGATAATATTATCAATTTGTTGGTTTGGTTGGTTGAGATTGGGATACTCAATTTTGTCGCAAATGCAGTTTGTATCTGGAGTGTTAACCGGCGTTGGAGTTGTTACAGATGTAGGCGTTGGTGTGGGAGTCGGAGTCGGAGTTGGAATCGGAGTTGGGGTTAGTGTGGGAGTCGGAGTCAGAGTTGGAATCGGAGTTGGGGTTAGTGTGGGAGTTGGAGTCAGAGTTGGAATCGGAGTTGGGGTTAGTGTGGGAGTTGGAGTCGGAGTTGGAGTCGGAGTTGGAGTTGGAGTTGGAGTCGGAGTTGGAGTTGGGGTTAGTGTTGGAGTTGGAGTTGGAGTTGGAGTTGGAGTTGCTGTGGCTGTGGCTGTGACTAACGCTGAAATCGCGAAATCAAAGGGATTTTCGTTACTATCATCATTGACAAATTGCAGCGTACCTGTTTTATTTCCGGCGGTGGCTGTATCGACTTGAACTTGCAAATTAGCAGTAGCGCCGGCGGCGACAGTTGCA
>NZ_JAEQCI010000227.1:0-3605 GCF_020738565.1 Microcoleus sp. PH2017_12_PCY_D_A
AAACTATTTTGGCTGATGATAATTGGGGCGGCGGTGTGGTTTTGGTTTGTTCGCTGATTGTCGGGTAGTTGAGAGGGCGAGATATGAAGTATTTTTTCCGGTTTTTATTGGCTTTAGTGATGGCGGCGCTCTTGGTAGTAACCTATGGAAGTATACAAGCTGTTGGCAAGGAAAATTACCAAGTTGAAAAGGTAACAAACATGGCATCTAGAAAATCTAAGCGGAGCAATAACGTTAAACAAGATGGCCTCCAACTGAAAGTGGAATTGCCAGAAATTGTGGCACTATCTATCCCCGAAAACAAACCAGGTGTCACTTCTGAATTCAGCTTTACTGTCAGCCTTACTAATAATACATCAGCCCCTATTCCGTTGGCTATAGATTATGATGCTTTAATTCCAGAAATATTCGGGTCAGATGGTCAAGCACTGCACCGAAGAGAACCGATAAATAGGGAAGTTGGGAACGGAGAATATCATGGCTCGTTAGTTGGGGTCGGACAGCAGACATCTCAATCTATGGAGGGAAGACTGTCTTGGCAAAATAATGTGCTTCAACTGATATTACATCGCCCGACCTACGATGAAAGCCCTATTGATATCGATAAATCTTGGTCTTTTGATACTCTTGGGTCTGGGGAATATCAGGTTCGATTCACCTATGCAACTCCGACTGGGACAATAGTATACACAAATCCATTCACTGTTTTTAACAACATTAAAGAAATACTAGAGAGAAAAGAAGTGCCGCTAGAGAGGATAGAAGTAGCTGGGACAGGTCAGTTGGTAACTCCCTTAGCTAATTTTCGCCTACTTCAACCTGTTGGGTTGAATAACAGTGCAGTGGAAGTAGATGGTATTCGTTTTGAAACTTTCATACCTGAGCCATTGTTAACCCTGCCAAATAAGAGTGACAATTCATACCAATCTGTACAGATTGGTATGCGGATTACCAACAACACGCTAACCCCATTTTACTTCAGCTTTTACGGCAGTTTTGCACCAAGTCTTGTCATACCAGATGGTCAAATATTGCGGGGAGGCTATATTAGCGACTGGATGAGATGGCCTGAAGAATCTGATTTTCTGTTAGTCACCCCTGGAAAAAGTGTGACATTTTTTCCAGATATCGACCTCTCCTGGAGGAAGTGCGACCAACTTTCACTTGGTGTCTCTGATGGCAGTGGTGGTGCATGGTCTTTTAACGAACTCAAGCCCGGTATATATCACTTCCGCTTCCTGTATGAAAATATCAGTAATACCATACAGAAAAAAAATCTTGCAGGGCAGTCGATTACCAGTCAGCCAATAGAAAAAGTTTGGACTGGGCGGGTGGATACTCCCTTTGTTGAATTCCGTCTAGCCCAGCTTTGAATGGCGAATCACTATTTTTTTGTGTTTAATTTCCAAAACAGGTAAAAACAATGCAATTTAGAGAATTTTTTTTCGTATTATCAACTAGCTTAATAGCCACGCTTTTTTCTCAATCTAGTAGTGCGTTTACTCTCACACAGAATGCTGGACTATTCAATTACACATCTGAGTCTGAGTTGCCCGATGGAAAAGGGTATACTTCTTTAAATGTACTAGATCCAGATGATCCTTTTAACTTAAGTAAGGCTAGACCATTCGTTAGCGAGATAAAACTAGGAGGTACAAACAGATTCCTAGAAAATTTAAAAATAGTTTACGGACAAGAAAATTGGATTTTTAAGAAAGGACAGAATTTGAAAGGGAGTTTTAATGTCAAACTTCAGTACCCATGTGCTATTAAGACTCATTGTGGTCAGGGTACTAAATTAACCCCAAGTCAAGGGGGGATTGGCTCTGTACTTAGTTTGAATTACCGTCCCAGTACAAGCAAAAGAGAGCCTAATCCTGACCCTAAAAATAGCAAAAATTTACTCTATTGGATTCAGCGCGTTACTACTAACTACCCAGGAAGCGATACAATTGGACCACTCGGTGCTACGATAAGCTATATTGACAACATTCCTCTTCGGGGGCCGAATGAGGGAAAACATAGTCTCGCTCCATACTATGGTTCAGGCGATCCTCTGAAGCCAAATGGTTTATTTGAAGATCGTCCCTTTCGCCCCTATAAAATCACAAATTTAAATCGAAATTATTTCTGGACTGCCGAACTTTACCTAGCTCAAGCGAATCCAAAGAATCAACAAGAAGTCACGATTTACAATGGAGTTAGATGGGGTTGGACATATGAGTATTTTCCAAATCAACCGGTTCCCGTCCCAGTTCCAGTTCCAGCTCCAAAGCCAACTCCAAAGTCAACTCCAGATCCTGTTCCACTTCCATATTGTCCACCACCACCAGGTTTGCTTACCAAAAACGGTAGCACGATCGTCGCCAACAGTAGCAGCGGTGGCGGTGGCATCGGTTGCGTGGCAGTATCACCATCACCATCGCCCACACCTCGACCAACATCATCACCAACACCTCGACCAACACCATCAACAACACCTCGACCAACCCAATCACCAACGCCATCACCAATAGTATTAGTTTCACCTGCACCGTCACCCTCACCTTGGACTCCAACACCTTTGCCAACAACCCCACCTTGGACTCCAACACCTTTGCCAACAACCCCACGCTGGACTCCAACACCTTTGCCAACAACCCCACCTTGGGCTTCATCACCTTGGCCTACACCTGCACCGTGGTCAACATCAACATCATCAACATCATCAACATCAACATCAACATCAACATCAACATCATCAACATCAACATCATCATCATCATCATCATCAACAGTCGTTGTTGTCTCAACCTCAAAACCTAGCGCAGCGCCATCACCGAATCCCAAACCCAGTTCCCTAAACCGCACTGCCAACACCAACAGAGTTTTTGCTACCGACTATCTAGAGTCAGAGTTGTCACTTCCCGATACAACACTCGATAATACCGCAGCAAATACCGACTCAGATTCATCCGAAAATATTGGATACTCATCAATTAATAACGATGCCACAGATTTAGCAAATATCAGTGGCAACTTACTCGAAGACCCCGAACTATTATCAACAGATAGCAGCGAAAACCAAGTTGATTTAGCAAGCGCCAGTAGCGACTTACTTGCCGACCCAGAATTATCATCAACAGATAGTAATCCAAATGAACTTGATTTAGCTGGCATCAGTGGCGACTTGCTTAAAGACTCCGAATCATCATCATCAACAGACAACAACGAAAACCAAATTGACTTAGCCAGCACCAGCGGGGACTTACTGGAAGACCCAGAATTATCATCAACTGACAGTAACGAAAATGAACTTGATTTAGCAGGCATCAGCGGCGACTTATTGCAAGACCCAGAACTAGCCTCAGAGGAGCAAAATTCTCTAACATCCCAAACTAAAAACCCTGACGACGATGCCCTTCCAGCCGCAGCCGTTCCCGAACCTACCACTGAATTAGGCGCTTTCTTAGGACTCGGTGGATTAGGTTTACTCAAAAAGCTCAAAAACAGGAAAACTCAGAAGCAGTAGAGTATTTATTGAGGTTGTTGTCTGTCTGTTTTCGAGATCCATTTCGAGTAAATTGTCCAAACGGGCGACCTTTCGACTGGCATCACGTAAAAAT
>NZ_JAEQCI010000228.1:0-3539 GCF_020738565.1 Microcoleus sp. PH2017_12_PCY_D_A
AACAAAGGTGGAATTATCAAGGAGCCGTGTGAGGTGAAAGTCTCATGCACGGTTCTGAAGGAGAGGTAGAGGTAGCAATGCCTCTATCGACTCTAACGAAACTGGCGAACTGCCGCAAGGAGTTGTCATGGTGACGTACATCAAAAACCGCAGTCTGAACGATTTTAACCGTTTAGTCGCATCAGTTCAATCCCGCGGCGTAGAGCCAGCAACCGGAATTTTCATTCCAGAATTTGTCAAGCATTCCGGTCAAAAACCCGACGATAGCGGAGTAGTAAAACCCATCAATTACTACAGTTTAAAATGGTCGTGGAACGAGCGGAAAGACTGGGGAGTTATCGATCAAGCAGCAGCAGTTTTGTCCGATGCGAGCAATCAATCGCGGATGATTGACTTGGAAGGAACCAGGGCTATGATTTGTTTAGATAACCTACCAGCAGCACAAGTTGCGTCTTTAATGGCCGCTCACGCCAACGGTGAAAGCGATGCTATTGCTTTGAATTCCAACGGTAATATGTCGCTGCCATCTGCGGAAGACAGAGCGACTGCTGACTTGTTCTAATTTTGTGGAAAAGGCGCGATTTAATCGCGCCTTTTCCGTAACTGTGACAGCGAAAAGTAAAATGAAGAAATTAACGAAAATTAAAACCCAACCCAACCTGCAAGAAAGCCGTTTGCGAGAAAATTGCGAGCTACTCGACCAAATTCGGGCAGATACAATTAACGACATCGAAAGTCTCACTGTAGACTTCCAGCATATGAGTGTAGTTGCCGAATCTATCCGGCGAAATTACCAAGCTTTGCTCTCGGAAAATCAACTGCTTAAAGACACACTTGTAAGTATAGTTGACGATTGCGAGTGCTGGCAAGCCAATCGGTGCGAGCGCTGTAAAAAGATTCTCAAATCTCTAGAAAGCAATCATCCAAACTTCCCACCAAATGCAGCCAGAAAATATCGATCTATTCTCAGCCAACTCCGGAACTTAGGATAGCTCAACACGTCTTAGTAACAAGGTCTTTAAAAGTTTGAATCAGGAGCAACAAGCCTTATGACACTAGCAACTGCAAAAGATAGCAAAACCAAAATTCTGCAAAATTTTCAGCAGATTTTAGCAGAGAAGAAAAAGATTGAATCTAAAGTCGAAACCAAAGAGCAGTCAGCCGAAAAAGCTAAAAACAAACAACTCCTCGAAGTCGCCTCTACGTACACAATTGACAGCATTGTCAAAGGCTTGGCAGACTTACAATTAGATTTCGGCAGCATCACCAGCGGACTTTCCGAAAAACTGAAGGCGGAATCTGCAAAATTAGATGAGTTAAAAAAGGCGATCGAGATTGAAACCGAACAATTGCAAGAATTGCAGCAAATCCGAGTTGTAGCAGACGCCCTCCACATTTTAACTCAAGAGCATCAAGAAAAATTGACTGTACTCGAACAAAATGCTGCCAACCAGCGCGAAGTTCTTGAAAAAGACACGACACAAAAACGCAAAACTTGGGGGAAAGAACAGCAAGAGTTTGACACTGTAGTTGCCGAAAAAACTGCATTCACAACTAAACAGCGCCAGCAGGAAGCCGCAGATTATCAATACGAATTGCAGCGCGAGCGCAAAATCGAAACCGACGAATACGAAGAAACGAAGCGCAAACTAGAACGGGAATTGCAAGAGTCTACCCGCGAAAAAGATAAAAACTGGGCAGAAAGAGAAAAAGTCCTCAGCGACAATCAAGCGGAGTTTGAAAAGAATCAGACAAAAGCTGCTGGATTTGAAGAAGAGCTCAAACAGGCTTACATCAAAGCCAAAGAAGAAGCAATTCAAGAAGTTTCCCGCGAAGCGAAAGTCAAGGCTGATTTAGCTGACAAAGAATGGGAAGGAAGCAAGCAGGGATATGAGTTAAAAGTACAATCTTTACAGCAGACAATGCAGCGCCAAACCGAACAAATTGCCGAAATTTCCGCGCAACTACAAGCTACGATGAAGCAAGCGCAAGATTTGGCCATGAAAGCTTTTGCGAGCAAAGCTTAAAACCCGGTTTGTAGTGAGGACTTTAGTCCGCATCCGGGTTCGATCTTTCGGACTTTATTCCTGATTTTTTCAAAATTTTCGGACTAAAGTCCTTACTACGAACCTTGAAGGACTAAAGTCCTTACTACGAACCTTGAAGGACTAAAGTCCTTACTAGGAACCTTGAAGGACTAAAGTCCTTACTACGAACCTTGAAGGACTAAAGTCCTTACTACGAACCTGGGAGGACTGAAGTCCTTACTACGAACCTCATTCCCAACTATTAACAAATGAAAAGCCATGAACAAAAAACTTACTGACAAAAGCACTAAGGCTGAAATCTTAGAAGCATACAAGGAAGCAGCGCAAGAAAAAGCTGCGTTAGAATTGCAAATCAAACAGCTAAATGCTTCTCCAAAGCAAGCACCCGCACCAGTACCAGCAGCAGAAAAACCTATTGTGGAGACAAAAAAACCAATGGCTTTAACTCAAACTCAACAAAAAATGCAGTCCACAATTGATAATTTGATTTTGCTGCAATTTGGCTTTGGTGGTGCTGTCAGCGAGTTGTCGGAAAAATTAACTTCGGAAGCTGCTAAACTGGAGGAGTTGCGGCGCACTGTGGGTGAGGAAGTTCAACAACTGCAAGAGTTGCACGGTTTAGAAGATGTTGCGGAAGATACGCTGGATAATTTGATTCAAGAGTACGAAGAAAGTGCGAAAACTTTTACTAACGAACTCAGCGAACAGCGCGATACTGTTGAACAGGAATTGCTGGAACAGCGGCTGGCTTGGGAAAAAGAGCAGGAGTTGCAAAAGTTGGCTGTTAAAGAACGCAATGAGAATCAGCAAAAAAATCGCGATCGGGATGAAGAGTTGTATGATTACGATTTAAATCTTCAGCGAGATTTGGATGTCGAAGAGTATGAACAGCGCCAGAAAAGGCTGTATCAAGAAATTGAAGAGTTTCGCCTGGAACAGGAGAAACAGTGGGCGGAACGGGAAAAATCTATTGCGGAACGGGAAAAATTGTCTGCGGAAGTTAAGGCTAAGGTGGAAGCTTTCCCGAAGGAGTTGGAAGCTAATATCAAGAATGGGAAAGATAATGGTCGCAATATTGGCAATTATCAAGCTAAGGTTAAGGCTGATTTGTCGGCTAAGGATATTGAGGGACAAAAGCAAAATTATGAACTGCAAATTCAAGGGATGTTGCAGACAATTCAAAATCAAGATGCGCGGATTGCGAGTTTGTCGAAACAGCTTGATTCTGCTTTGAAACAGGTTCAAGATTTGGCGGTGAAGGCGATTGAGGGTTCGTCGAATTTGAGTTCTTTCCAAGCTGTGAGGGAAATTGCGATCGAACAGGCGAAGACTCAGCAGAAAAATAAGTAGTCCGCAGTTGTTCGAGTTGTTGTAAGGTGCGCCGGGGCGCACCTTATAGAACCCATTTGAGATCTTTGGGCGATAGCGTAGAATCAAGGCAGAGTAGGTGAATTTGAGTAAATTGAGGTGAGAAATGGGGTATTCAAGTGA
>NZ_JAEQCI010000229.1:0-3499 GCF_020738565.1 Microcoleus sp. PH2017_12_PCY_D_A
AAGTTACACAAATTTGGTATTTTTGAACCAACACTCAATGGAACTGCTGCTCGCTCCAACCCTTAATTAATTTACGAATGATTTGCGATCGCTATATATTGCCTTACAGATTTTTTTCTGCTCACTTTTTCAGTGCCATTGGACTTAAGTCCGCACTACGAACTGCAGAATAAGAGCGGACTTAAGTCCGCAGAATAAGAGCGGACTTAAGTCCGCACTACGAACTGCAGAATAAGAGCGGACTTAAGTCCGCACTACGAACTGTTTTTATTATGTATGGCGATCGATTGGAAATAATATAAGACGTTGATGTGAATAATGGCGGGGATGGGCGGGTTTATGAGATTGTGTGTAGGTTTCATAGATAGTTTGTGAAGCCGCCCCTACAGAATTTTTGGATGTTTATTGGACACCAATAAACTTGTGAGTTTGCAAAGACAACCGGTAAGTCGGATGCTGTTTCAGCAACTCCAAAATAATCGGAATCGCCCGATCGTGCTTTTCCCACTCCGGCTGCAAATATACACGAGTATTCACATTTTCAGCCAAATATTTTCTATAAAAATCTACTTCTTCGCCAGTGCTAACCACCAACTTAATCTCATTAGCTCTAGTCCAAAATATCTCTTGCACGGGATATTGAGGATTGACGTGTTGCTTAGGAGAAAGAGTAATCCAAGCCAGCGGCGAAACATCCTGCCAGTAAGCGCCCGAAGTTTCAATACTCACCTGCTTGTCAGTTGCTAACAAAGCTTGAACTAACTCCGGCAAATTCTGGTGGATGAAAGGTTCGCCGCCAGTAATGACAACTCTCGGAGACTGCAATTGAGCGAGCAATTGTGCGATCGACTGCGGCACCGACGGCAAACCTTTGCCACCATTGGAGTAGCCTGTATCGCACCAAGGACACCGCACGGGACAACCGGCCAATCTGATAAAATCAACTAAAGTACCAGTCCAGTAGCCTTCGCCTTGAACCGTACACTGAAAAGTTTCGTGAATCGGCAATTTTATTTGTAAATTAGACACTATAATTTTCGCCTCAAACCAATTTATTAGGTTGTTTAAATATAGTTATAACTTACGCATAAATATCACACAAACCGGGTTTTTTCGCCTGTTCAAGGGGTGTAACGAAGTATTTCTCCAAAAAACCCGGTTTCTGACTACCCGTGCGTAAATCCTATTTTTAATTCTGTTCTTCCGGTTCCATCATAGTCGCCCAGCGGCGTTTCAGCGCCAAAGTCAGTCCGTCACCAATGGGAACAACACTGAGTGTTATTCTCGGATCGTTACGCAACTTGTCGTTGAAAGTGCGAAGGGCGAGGGTGCTTGTGTCTTGTACTTGAGGATCGGCAACTCGTCCAGACCACAGAACGTTGTCAATTACAATTAAACCGCCATTCCGCACCAGTTGGAGCGATCGCTCAAAATAAGCCTCATAATTTTCTTTATCGGCGTCGATGAAGGCAAAATCAAAGGTTCCGGCTTGTCCCTCGGCTATGAGTTTGTCGAGAGTATTAATTGCGGGGCCCAACTGCAAAGAAATTTTGTTAGCCACACCCGCAGCTTCCCAATAGCGTCGCGCGATCGAAGTATATTCCTCGCTGACATCGCAAGCAATAATTTTACCGTTAGAAGGCAGCGCTAAAGCTACGCACAGCGAGCTATAACCAGTAAAAACCCCAATTTCTAAGGTTTTTGTCGCTCCCATAAGCTGCACCAGCATCTCCATAAACTGACCTTGTTCGGGAGCTATTTGCATCATACCCATGGGATGCTTAGCAGTTTCTTCCCGCAGTGAAGCGAGAATATCTGGTTCCCGCAGAGAAATAGATAACAGATAATCGTAAAGTTGATTTTCTAGGCCAAGAGTTGAGTTCGCCATCGGTTTGTCCTTGCTGCTGACTTTTGATTTTACGTGATATGACGTGCAGTTATTGGAAATTGCAGACGGTAGAGTTAATTTTGGCACCTATTTTGCTGTCGTTTCTCTCAGGGTAAGAGTATCGCCGTCTCGGTTGCAAGAAGCTGGTAACTTGCTCTCACGGGCGATCGACCTTCCAATCAGTTTATCTCAGCTATAGGTGATTTGTCGCCCTGGAAAAGAAAAGAGAACAAAAGGATGGTTTTGACATTGCTGCGTTCCTCGCACTGCGTAACACCGTGAGTAATGCCAGCTTAACAAAAGAATCTAACCGCCGGCAAGCTGCCAACCATATACAATCAGTTATTCTGAATCTCAACTCTCCAACTTGTACGATCGCGATTTATCAGTCAGCGCAGCCTTTCATGAAGTCGAACAATCTCAAATATCAAATAATATCATTTGGGGATAATATGACTTAATTGTGACAAATAATTGCCAAAAAATAATTATTTATGACTAACGCACGACTCACAAAAAGTTTGATGTAATTCTTATTAATGGGTTACAGCCTGTGTATCTTTCCGAAACTAAACAGGCGCGTGGCAATACTTCGATTCGGGATTACTACTAATAATTAATAAGTTTGTTAAGCTGGGACATTTTCTTAACTGTCACAGTTGATTTATCCCTACCGCAACCATTTACCCACAATCAAAACAACATTCTCCTCTTGAAGCAGAGCAAGTATTTTGTTTGGTGGCTAAACCTGGTTTCGTGCAACCTTTGCCCTGGAGTGTTACTAATCACTAACGAGCCGGGAGCGCTCTGACAATTTCTTAACTGTCACAGTTGATTGCTCGACACCTAAACAACTTACCCACAATCAAAATAACATTTCGCAAAGGCAATCAATATGTATTACTCTTTTGCAGGTTTCGGTGCTGGTACTGGCCTATTGTTACTGTTAATTTTTGCTATTTTACAATGGCTGCACGTCCCCGCCGGCAGTTTTATAGATTGGGTAATTGCTATTGCTATTTTTGAATGGCTGTTGCTGATAGTTACAGTTCCTTGGAATATCCATTTTGAAGCTAAGGAAGTTTTAGCGCAAGGCGCAGAATCTACTAAAAAAAATATTGCTGTCGATCGCGAACAACTCAAATACGTTACTGTATTAGCTAGCCGATCGCTCTTTGTGGCGATCGCCCTTCACCTGGTTAGCGCGATCGCACTTTACGCCCTAGCCGCCGCTGGAATTAGTGCTGTTGGCTATCTCAGTTCCGGTGCAGCACTGCTTTTAACTGTACTGCGTCCAGCTATCCGAGCTTATCAGTATTTAGCCCAGCGCCTGACAAGCATCCGCAGCGAATTTTTCCACCCCCGCGAAGATATTGTCGAGCTCCGCAACCGCTTTGCAGAATTAGAATCTACAGTCAGAAATTTGGCTGCTCAATTAAATTCAGACGATGAAACTTCTTGGGCTGCTATCCAAGAGCGCCAGCAACGGGCTACCAGGATAGAATTAACTACTTTAGGGCTTGCCGAAAAAGCCTAAAACCTTTACAGAGAAAGACTTTGACTGGTTTGAACGCTCCGCGTGTGCAAGCTTATGAGCTAAAATCTGTCCAA
>NZ_JAEQCI010000230.1:0-3354 GCF_020738565.1 Microcoleus sp. PH2017_12_PCY_D_A
AGGAAATGCTCAAGCATTCTATTAAGTTATTAATACATTACTTAAAATTTGATGATATTCCCATTCCTGGGGCATTCATATCTTGATTCAGCAACGCCTAAATTTGTAGGATTCGGGAGAAACAGACGGCGCTTGAAACCGAGTTTATACAAACGAAACCCACTCGCCTGCGGGTTGAAGAATAATAAGAGACGGCGGTTGAAACCGCTTCTTGTCAGACGAAACCCGCACAGCAAGGGTTGAAGATAAAAGAGATATGAAATATTCTTTATTTGGCGCCGTAATAAAAGGCAACTTCTTTGTCTTTTAGCGGTGCGAAGTCAGCAGCAATTAACATGGGATCGAGTTCTGCTTGAGACAGATGTTTGACTCCTATTCGGACAATGCGCGATCGCATGGTGTTTGAGACGCCGCTGCGCTGTCTCCCGGCTTCTAATCCCATTACTTTCTCGTACAGGTCTAATTTTGCTTTCGGAATCGGAGTGCCGTCAAAGTCTATTCCAGAGGCGATCGCCACATCGATCGCATCTGCACCGGTTGTAGATTGAGCCGCTGAGTTTGTTTCTGAAGACATTGTGCTGTGATATCAAAGTTTGCTGTGGGAGCATTTTATCAGAGAAGTATTGATTTTTGTCAAATTTATCAATACTAATATTTGGTAGCAGGCCGAATATTCGGCACCAGCCCAAATATTTGACACCAGCCCCAAAGTCCGCCGGGGGTTTAAACCCCCGTCTCAAAGCTAAAGTCCACGCTTTGTGGACTAAAGATTGAGAAGGCTTTTTCCTCCTATGTAAGAGGACTTTTACTATGAGACATGGGTTTAAACCCCTGGCGGACTTTTTGACTGACAAACTGGCAAACTTAACTATAATAAAAAAGCTGACTAACTGCCTGCAAATCCACATTTCCCCCGCTGACAATCACACCAATTCTCTGATTTTCAGCTTGTACAACTCCTGAGAGCAAAGCAGCCGCAGCTAACACTCCCGTCGGCTCCACAACTATCTTCATCCGCTCCCACATAAAAAACATTGTATTGCGAATTTGCGCTTCCGAAACTGTTGCCATATCGTCCGCATAATGCAGCACCAAAGGAAAAGTCAATTTCCCTAAAGACGGCGTGCGCGCGCCGTCAGCAATAGTATCCGGGTTGCTAACAGTTTGCAGCGTTTTGGTGCGGAACGATCGCGCGGCATCATCTGCTTGCTCGGGTTCTACTCCTATTACTTTACACTTCGGAGACAAAGTTTTAGCTGCGATCGCGCATCCCGACAGCAAACCACCGCCGCCGCAGCAAACCAGCAGCAAATCCAACTCCCCAACTTCTGCGATCAATTCCAGCGCCGCCGTACCTTGTCCCGCGATCGCCCGCACGTCATCATAAGGAGGAATAATTGTCAAGTGTCGCTCCTCGGCAATTTGGGCGGTGAGATCTTCGCGGGAATTGCGAGTGCGATCGTACAAAACAATCTCGGCACCGTAGCCGCGAGTCGCTTCTTACTTGACTGTTGGTGCATCTGCCGGCATGACAACCGTAGCAGGAATGGAGAGTAATTGTGCGGCAAGGGCGATCGCCTGCCCGTGATTTCCCGAAGAAAAAGTCACCACTCCGTTGTGTTTTTCGGCTTCAGATAGCTGCATCAAAGCATTGCAAGCACCGCGAAATTTAAACGAACCCGTCCGCTGAAAGTTCTCGCACTTGAAAAATACTTGAGAATGGGTTTGTTTGTTGACAGTCTGCTCCCGTCAGCACCGGCGTCTTGAAAGCTTTTCCCTGCAAGCGCTTCGCCGCCGCCGTAACGTCGGCAAAACTGACGGGAAAGGGATTTTCATCGGCAAGGTTGGCTGTCATATTTTTTCTGCATCGGGTGCTTGGGCGGGATTATATCATACATAGAGTCAAAGCATTATCACTTTTAATCATAGGACATATTGAAAATTATTATTATTTGATAACTGCAACTAATTACCAAAAGAGCCTTACAATAACATCAAGGTTATTGCAATAAGTTATCAAATACTGGCGGTTAGGCAGGAGAGCGATTAATGAATGTCAAGTTAAAAGTGCTAGCAAGCGCTAGCGCAGGATTGTTACTGCTAGCGGGTTTGGCGGCGAATGCAGTTGGGTTCGGGCACAAGGCGATCGCGCAAACAGCACCAAAGGGCGATCCTCTTCGAGGGCTTCGCCAACGAGATTTAACAGCACAAGCTGCTATAAGTCGCATTAGAATCGTATTTGCCAACCGCAGAGATGCTACAGACTTGCAAAATAAAGCCAATCAAGTAGCGCAAATACTATCCAAAGAAATCGGAATGCCCGTCGATGCAGTCATCGGCGACGAAACCGCCGCTGTAGAAGCTTTGAGGGCTGACAGAGCCGATGTAGCATTTGTAGCAGGGCGCGCCGCATTAAAAGCAGAACAATTAGCCAAAGCGCGGATGTATTTAGCAGAAGTTCGCAGCGATTATTCCGGCGGAAACACCTACGATTCAGTGTTTGTAGTGCGGCAAGACAGTCCTTTGCGCCCCAAAGGTTCGGCAAAGCAAACCCTCGAACAATTGAAAGGCAAAAAAATGGCTTTCACCTCTCGAACTTCCGGTTCGGGATTCATTTTTCCCGTCTCAGAATTGGTAGGTCAAGGATTAGTTTCAGGACCGGATAGACTGGAAACTTTCTTCGGAAATGTTACCTACGGCGACGGTTACACCAGCGCTTTGCAAGCAGTTTTAAGAGGTCAAGCAGAAGTTGCAGCCGTCTCCGAATACGCTTTGCTGCCGCCTTGGATCACAGCAGAAGAAGGCAAAAAATTGCGAGTTTTGCAACAAGTTCCCGGAGTTCCAGCCCACGGAATTGTGATTGACGATCGCATTCCGGCACCGATGCGCGAAAGAGTTATCAATGCTTTCATGAAAATGAACGAACCTGCAAACAATCAATTGTTCCGCAGTTTGTACAATTCCCAAAAATTGGTGAAAGTCGATCATGCGCGCCATTTAGCAACCTTGCGCCAAGCTTTGCAGCGCGCCAAACTCGAACCGTAAAATCAAGGTTCGTAGTGAGGACTTTAGTCCGCAGAAAAAGAAGGATCAAAATCCTCATACCGTAAAATCAAGGTTCGTAGTGAGGACTTTAGTCCGCAAAAATATCAGAAGACTAAAACTCTCACGTAAAACAAAGGTTCGTAGTGAGGACTTTAGTCCGCAAAAAAAAAGCAGAGGACTAAAATTCTCACGTAAAACAAAGGTTCGTAGTGAGGACTTGAGTCCTCAGGAAAAGAAGGACTAAAGTCCTCACTACGAACCTATTTTATTATGAGGACTTGAGTCCTCAGGAAAAGAAGGACTAAAGTC